>JAYVOQ010000118.1:0-17631 GCA_043757845.1 Hyphomicrobiales bacterium
TCACACCTTACGAATACATCTGCAAATGCTGGACAAATGAACCAGAAAGATTCAAACTAAATCCAATCCATCAAATCGCGGAACTAAACAACTAGTGGACGGCGGATTCTCCCATATTGTGCAAAAACTAACCCAGCACCTTCGTCACTTCGCACTGATGACTTTACAAACGCCCAAACTTTTCGTGCGACGTTTGTCAACGTTGCATTGCCGGATGGCTTCTTTCATGGCCGCAGATTTAGTGGCGTAGGACCACGAACGGCCACAAGAGAAACGCGGGCCATGAGAATAAGGTGAACGTCCGCCAGTAACTGCGAAAGCATGATGTACTAAATCATGTTTTGAAAATCCAAAATCCGCGCTACATCGTTTTGAAGTTTTGACGCGGGCTTCGGAAGGCGCAGAAGTAACTGCAGCTCCTCCGAAAGCGAAAACGCATAAAAATAAACAAATTGAAACTTTCATTTCATTCACTCCCCTATTATGTGGCCCCAATTCATCGTGCAATGTTGCGGCCTTCAGGTCAACACCCACATGAGGCAAGAACCCTCATCCGCTTGTCAGCACCTTCTCCCATGCGCAAGAGCGCACGGGCGAAGGCAGGTAACATTTTGGCTTCAGCAAACTCTGCCTTCTCCTGAGCCTTCTTAGGCATGGGACAAGGTGCTGACAAGCGGATGAGGGCTCTTTAGCCACGTGCGAGATTTTTCAAATCATCACTTGACACTTTATTCCTATAGGACTATATGCCCTGTTGCGCCAACCCAACAAAGGAGGGAACAATGTGCACAGCGTTTCCATATTGCCGGGTTGGTGTGCAGCGCCTGCTGGGGGTGATTTACGCAATCATTTCCACCGGGGGCTTTTTGGTAGGCCCTCGGACATTACGACCTGAGCGCCTTCAATGGCTTACAACTTCAGCGGTCAACAGACTGGCCTTTATGAGAACTAAAATGTGGAGTTTGGGCGTGGGCCTCATTGCGCAGGCAGCCCCGAACAGAAGCATACATAGAGTGGACACCGTGCGATCTGAAGCTCTGGAAAAACTGCCACTTGTGCCACAATACGCTGCGTCTCTCACCCAAGTTTGGGTTCACTTCTCTTCTCAGAATTCTGCATCGGGCCCAAGCTTGGACGGGGCATTCCCTCCTGCTTTTTTGAAGCTGGAAAGCGGGGCCATCTTGCGATGAGTTCCGCTTTCCTCTTTTTCCGCCTCGCATGGAACGAGGCGAACAAGGGCGAAGCCGTGTCAAAAAAATTATAGCCCGAAAGCTTTTGAAATCCAGCTGGAATTATTTGCAACAGGTGCTGTGCCGTTGCTGCTGACCAAGGAATAGGCATCACGGTACCATGTAGAGTTTGGAAAATTGTGGCCCAACACAGCCGCTGCGGTTTGCGCCTCAGAGCGGATGCCCAGCGCCATATAGCCCTCGGTCAAACGATAAAGCGCTTCAGGCGCCTGCGATGTTTGCTGGTAAGTGGTGACAACATTCTTGAAGCGATTGATGCCAGCCATCCAATCGCCCTTTTTAAAATAATAGCGCCCCACTTCCATGTCTTTGCCGGCTAAATGGTCACGCGCCAGAATGGCTTTCTGCTTGGCGTCTGCCGCATATTTCGAATCTGGAAAGCGCCGCGCCACTTCTTCCAGCGCATCAAGCGCTGTTTGAGTTTGTGACTGATCGCGCGTCACATCGTTAATCTGCTCATACTGCGAAAGTGCAGTCAAATAATAAGCGTAAGAAATTTCTTGGTGGCCCGGATGCAACGTGATGAAGCGTTGGCATGAATCGATCGCATCAGAATATTTGTTGGCCTGATAATTTGCAAAACCCTGCATCAGCAAGGCTTTGGTGGCCCATTGCGAATAAGGGTGCAAGCGTTCCACTTCACCGAAACGCTTTGCCGCTGTGGTGTAGCTACCATTACCCAACGCCTGCAAACCGCCGTTGTAAAGTGTGGCTACTTCCTGATCGTCCGATTGCTCTAAGCCTGGTGACATGGCCTTGGGTTTGCCGCCGGAGCTATAACCTAGCAGATCGTTCAGAAAGCCCGCGTTGGCGGGTGCTGCACTCAGCAGCAATGCGAGGGCCGCAGAACAAAATGTGAGTTTGGATAATTGGCGCAATGGGATCACTTTCAAATCATTACCCCCCTCATAGCAGTCAGGGCTTCAGTTCAAAAGGCCACTTCAAACACAAACCCGGCAGAACTGTGGCTGCCGGGTTCACGTTTAGTCGGTGCTGTAATTACTATTAGCCGTTGGCTTGCCTGCGCAAGAACGCCGGGATAGCCAGTTGATCATCATCATAACCAGCGTCTATTTGCGGGGCTGGCTGTTCCGTTTGAACAGGTTCAGGCTGTGGCTGCATTTTAGGCTCAGCACGACGTGGCGCTGGAACTGATGGCGTATGAACGGCCACTGCATCCGCGCGACGGCCCAAACCAACGTCTGCCAAGCGCTCAAAAATGCCTTTGCGCTTTTTCTGCGATTGCTCGGCTATTGCGGCAATGCGGCTTTGCTGTGCAGCCACTTGTTGCTGTGCAATGCGCGGGAATTGGTCGATCGATGGAATGCGCGCGATGGGTTTGGGTGGAACTTGGTGTTGAGCCACAAACTCGTCGTGTTCGTCTACTTGCGTCTCAGGTTCAACAGCGGTTTCGTGCGCCATCGGATGTGATGATACTGTTGCGGGATGAGAGACTTTAGCGCGAGCCTGAATTGAAGGTTGTGGAATGGCATATTGTTTGCGCACAGTTTGTTGCGGGATCACCGAGGGAAGTTCATCATGCATCGACGGCATTTCACCCATGGCTTCAGGGGTCAGGCCGGTTGCCACAACAGACACACGCATCGTGCCTTCCAACGCGTCGTCGAAAGTGGCACCCAATATGATATTGGCATTTGGATCCACTTCTTCGCGGATGCGGGTGGCGGCTTCGTCAACTTCATAAAGTGTAAGATCGGGCCCACCGCAAATAGAGATCAACAGGCCGCGTGCACCGCGCATTGAAACGTCGTCCAGCAATGGGTTTGAGATAGCGGCTTCGGCAGCTTCAATGGCGCGTTTTTCACCAGAGGCTTCGCCCGTACCCATCATCGCCTTACCCATCTCGCTCATAATGGCGCGAACGTCGGCAAAGTCTAAGTTGATCAGGCCTTCCTTGGTCATCAACTCGGTAATAGAGGCCACGCCAGAATAGAGCACTTGATCTGCCATGGCAAAAGCTGCGGCAAAAGTGGTTTTCTCATTGGCAACACGGAAGAGATTTTGGTTCGGAATAACAATCAGAGTATCAACATAACGGGCCAATTCTTCGATGCCCTGCTCCGCGGTTTGCATCCGGCGGATACCTTCAAAATGGAAAGGTTTAGTTACAACACCAACCGTGAGAATGCCCTGCTCTTTGGCAGCGCGCGCAATCACAGGGGCAGCACCCGTGCCGGTTCCGCCGCCCATACCGGCGCAAATAAAGGCCATGTGCGAACCGGCTAGGTGATCCACGATTTCCTGCAATGCTTCTTCGGCAGCGGCAGCGCCAATTTGCGGCTGTGAACCTGCCCCCAACCCTTGGGTTAGGGCCGTTCCCATTTGTACGCGGCGCTGGGCCGCGTTTTGCAGCAAGGCCTGCGCATCAGTGTTGGCGACGACGAATTCGACACCATCCAACCTGCTTTCGATCATATTGTTAACAGCGTTTCCGCCTGCCCCACCAACACCAAAAACGGTGATACGGGGTTTCAATTCTGAGAGATTTGGGACGGTGAGCTTGATCGACATGGCCATTCCGAACTTGAGGTTGCGATATAGCGATATTTGTTACCGAAACCTTTCGAATTGGTTAACAAGCACTAACCAAACACCCCTCGAATTGAAGAAAACTGATTCAATTCGGCACAGAGTGCAGGAATATATCAAGACTTGCGCGGCATGGGGCTAAAGTGCCTCGGCTAACCACTGCCCAAAGCGCTTGGCGAAGCCCATTTGGGCACGTTCAAAATTAGTCTTGGATTGTTGCGGCAAGGCGTATTTCACTTCCGGGTTCGCCGCATGCACGAGAGCACCTGTGACGGCCGCAAAACTGCCACTGCGCTGGGCTTCAGGCAAATTGGTAAGTGCTGCCGCAGAGCCTAGGCGCACAGTGCGCTGCAGAACGTAGCTGGCAAGATCGCGCAATCCAGAGGATTGGCTAGCCCCTCCTGTAAGCACCACGCGCGCCGCAGCCGCCCGCGAAAAGGCATCAGTTGCTAAAAGAGCACTACAATGTTCGAAAATTTCTTCCAGCCTTGCCCGCATGATACTGGCCAGATGTCCCCGCGGGATATGATGCACGGCTTCTGTGCCGTGTTCTCCCAGCAGTGGCACAGCCAGCATTTCACGGTCACCATGCCCGCCTTCAATGGCAGAGCCGAAAAGCGTTTTCATGCGCTCAGCATGAGACACCGAAGTGGTTAGGCCTTGCGCAATATCGTTAGTCACATGTTGGCCGCCCAACATAATACTGGCGGCAGCAATGAGCTTGCTGTTTTTGACAAAAGCCAGAGATGTTACCGCGCCACCCATGTCGATTAATAGCGTTCCCATGGCCTGCTCATCAACCGTCAGTGCAGCTTTAGCTGCGGCATAGGGGGCAATGATAAAATCGGATACGTCAAGATGAGCGCGGGCAACAGCTTGAGAAATGTTGCGCAAATAGCTTGTATCCAGACTTGTCAAACCCACGTCCACTTGCAGATCATCACCGTGCATGCCCAGAGGTTTCTCAATCTCACCAAAACCATCTAACGTGTGGTTGATGGGATGCAGATGCACCAATGCACGCCGTTCCATTGAAACAGCAGATAGTGCCGCTGCAATGGCGGCCTCTAAATCTGCCGGGCCTACTATTCCAGTTTGGGTTTTGGTTGCGCCGCGCAAAGCATTTGATGTTGGCTTACCGCCAGAAAGCACCACGACGACTTCCGAAATGGAAGTTTGGGCCATGCGTTCGGCGGAATCAACCGCCAAACGAATGGCGCACTCAGCCTGATTGATATCTGTAATGGCGCCTGCTCTAACGCCGCGGGTGGCGGTTTGGCCAAAGCCTAAAACGCGCAAACTCTGACGCATATCGGGAAGCGATTTAGAGCGTGTGCCCGCCGCCTCGGCAATCACACAGCTGATCTTTGATGATCCAATATCAAGGGCGGCCACAACGCTCGGCCGCGAAAGTGGGTTGGCGTTCTTACTTTGGCGCCCGGACAACTGCACTACATTCATCTAAACTCAACCCCACGCAATTCACACAACTAAATCCAGATCAATTAATTCTTCGTCGGTGCTCGACTGCTCAAGCTATCCCCGCTTTCAGTTTCAGCAACCTGCAAGGTCATGCGTCCCTGAATGCGCAGGTCAACCAAATTTATACCTTTGGCAAGAAGACCCTGGGATTGATCTGCGTCCCAAACTGCCTTCAGTGCCTCACCAACATCCACTTCCGGTAAAGCGACTTTTACACCGCTATCCATATAAAGCGTCCAACGCCTGTTACCCACACGTGCTGCAGCCGTCACGCGTTGTAATAATCCGGGAATGGCTGATATCTGGTTAATAAGTTCTGGTGCTGCCACATCTGCACCCTGGCCCGTTATAAGTGGAAATTGCCCGCTGACCACAAACTTCGGCTGGCCCATGGCTTTCCCCGTGTCATCGACCAGGTCAATTTCAGATGCGTGCTGCCACAAGGCGATGGCTTTGCGTTCTGAAACCGCGATGCGCAGAGCGTTGGGATATTCACGGGCCACCGAAGCCGATTTGATCCATACGACTTGTTCCAAGGCAAGGCGCGCACTACCCGCATCAAAACCCACCAATGAACCACCGGCTTTCAAATGGAGCGCTTCCATTATCTCGGCAGGATCATGCTGCGCCAGACCAGCAATTTGAATATCATCTGCCGCCATGCCAAAAAGGCTGGCTAGGCGACCGGGCATTCTATTCAGAAAACTTGCATCATTTTCAAATGCCCCACCACGCGAAGCGCCATGAAGGATCGTTGCAGCCAATACCAAAAAAGCGCCAATGCGAACGGTGTTTCGCAATTGCCATGAGCCCAAAAAGGCAAAAGATGCATTTTCAAATTTGGTCATCGGATCACCTATCCAGCGAAGCGTCGTTTATCATCCAGGTAACCAGTTCTTCAAAGGTGTGGCCTGCATATTTGGCAAGTTCCGGCACTAAAGATGTTCCCGTCATGCCCGGCTGAGTGTTAACTTCTAATAAAATTAACTCGCCTTTTTCTGAAATGGTATCATCATAGCGAAAGTCAGCGCGTGAAACGCCACGGCAGCCCAACACCTTATGAGCTTGCAATGCATATTTCTGACACCTGCGATAAACATCATTCGAAATTTGCGCTGGAAGAATATGTTCTGAGCCGCCTTCCTCGTATTTTGAATCGTAATCGTAAAACCCACCTTTGGAGACAATATCAATCACGCCAAGGGCCACGTCTCCCATCACTGCGCAAGTGAGTTCGCGCCCCGGTATAAAACGCTCAACCATCGCAACATCACCGAAAATATGGCGCTCATCTAATATGCTGGCGGCCGGGCCGTTGCTGCTGCGATCGACAATGTGCACACCAAAGCTAGAACCTTCAGCAATAGGCTTCACGACATAGGGCACGGGCAGAACGTGGCGTGTGGCCGCTTCTTCAAGAGGTACGACTAGGCTTTCAGCCAAAGGAATACCAGCATCTCTAAACAAGGCTTTTGAACGTTGTTTATCCATTGCCACTGCTGATGCCAAAACACCTGAATGCGTATAAGGAATGGCCATTGTTTCAAACAGTGCTGCGGCCTTACCATCTTCACCCCATTTGCCGTGAAGGGCGTTAAAGATGACATTGGGCTTGAGTTCAGCCAGCACTTGCGTGATTGTTTCACGGTTCACATCAACTTTGGTGGCGTAGAAGCCAGCATTACGCAAAGCCTTGGTACAAGCCTCACCGGAGGCCAAAGAAACGGGTCTTTCAACCGACCAGCCGCCCATCAAAACGGCAACGTGCGTATCAGCGGGGTTACGCTTGTGAGGGATCATGAAAGGCTGCCCTGCGCAATGCCAATCCGCTTGATTTCCCATTCTAATTCTACGCCGGATGTTTCTTTCACCCGGCGGCGAACGGTTTCGCCTAGTTCTTCAATTTGTGCCGCAGTGGCACCGCCCTCGTTTATGAGGAAGTTGCAATGCTGATCAGAAACTTTCGCTGGCCCAACGGCAAAGCTACGAAGGCCGGCATCGTCAATCAATTGCCAAGATTTATGGCCCATTGGATTTTTAAATGTTGAGCCGCCGGTTTTGCTTTTAATGGGTTGGGTTGCTTCGCGGCTGGCCGTGATTTTATCCATGGCGGCCATGATCTCATCGCGGTTTCCGCTGCGGCCTTGGAACAGGGCTGAGGTGAAAATGATATCCTCTGGAGCACCGCAATGGCGATAGGTGTATTTCATATCCGCATTTGAAAACACTTTGAACTGACCCTTTCGCGAAATGCCACGCGCCTCAATCAAAATATCTTTGGTTTCGCCGCCATAGGCTCCACCATTCATACGCAGTGCACCGCCAATGCTGCCGGGGATACCTCTCAGAAAGGTTAATGCATCGATACCATGATCGGCTGCTACACGCGCCACGCGCACATCCAGTGCAGCTGTGCCGGCGCGAACGCGGTGCTCTGGTTCAACATCAACATTCATGAAGGCGCGGCCGAGACGTATAACAACACCAGGTATGCCACCATCGCGAACCAGAAGATTTGACCCCACACCAATGACATAGACGGGGATATTCTCAGGCGTGAGTTTTAAGAAATCACTCAGATCATTCTCATCTTCGGGTGTGAAAAAAACTTCCGCGGGCCCACCAACGCGAAACCACGTCAGGTCGGCCAAGGAGCGGTTGGCCTCTAAGCGCCCGCGCACTTTTGGTAGTTGTACAATCAATTTTTCGCCATCGATTTTCTGCATCAACTATGCCTTGTCGATGGCGGCCAATTGGTCTGGTAGCGCGTAAGCCCATTGTGTGATGGTGCCTGCCCCTAAGCAAACCACGATGTCGCCGGGCTTCACCATGGTATGCACCAAGGGGGCCAGTTGTTCTGGCGTATCAATTTTGGAAACCGCGCGATGGCCACGGGCACGCAATCCGTCCACAAGATCGGCGTGGGAAGCGCCTGCAATGGGGGCTTCGCCAGCGGCGTAAACGGGCGCTACAATCACTTGATCTGCATTGTTAAAACAGGTGCAAAAATCATTGAAAAGACTGTGCAATCTGGTGAACCTATGGGGTTGCATGATGGCGATCACTTGGCCTTTTGTCACCCGCCTCGCAGCAGACAACACGGCAGCAATTTCAACTGGGTGATGGCCATAATCATCATAGACCGTCACGTCATTATGTGTGCCCGTTTTGGTGAACCTGCGTTTGACACCTTCAAAAGCGGCAAGGCCCGAACGAATGGCCGCATCGCCAATGCCCAATTCACGCGCCACGGCTAAGGCAGCAGTCGAGTTGAGTGCATTATGATCCCCCGGCATGTTGAGAGCCAGATCAGTAATTTCGTGAGTTGTTCCATCACGACGATTTTTAACGCGCACAGCAAAATGCGTCGCGCCATTTATGAATTCGCCTCCCGTAAGGCAATAGTCTGCCTGAGGGCTTCGACCATAAGTGACAACGCGCCGATCATTAATCTGTCCAATCAACTCTTGCACCACAGGATGGTCAATGCACATCACTGCAAAGCCATAGAATGGAATGTTTTCGACAAACCGCAAGTAAGCCTCTTTGGCTTTGTCGAATGTGCCGTAGTGATCCAAATGTTCCGGATCGATGTTAGTGACGATTGCCACATCAGCGGGCAACTTAACAAATGTGCCATCGGACTCATCACTTTCAACCACCATCCATTCGCCTTTTCCAAGACGCGCGTTTGTGCCGTAAGCGTTGATGATGCCTCCATTAATAACGGTTGGGTCAAACTTTCCTGCATCAAGAAGCGAGGCCACAATGGATGTGGTTGTGGTTTTGCCATGCGTACCGCCCACTGCCACGCAGGATTTGAAGCGCATCAATTCAGCCAACATCTCAGCGCGGCGCACCACGGGCAAATAACGATTGCGGGCCTCGCTCAGTTCTGGATTATCTGACTTCACAGCTGAGGAAACCACTACAACCGCCGCATCTTTCAAGTTGCTAGCTTTATGGCCAATGGCAACATCAATGCCGTGTTTGCGAAGACGTTCCACGTTATAATTATCGGAAATATCGCTGCCTTGCACCTTATAGCCAAGTGTACTCATCACTTCGGCAATGCCGCTCATGCCAATGCCGCCGATGCCGATAAAATGAATGGGGCCAACGTCGCGTGGCAGTTTCATATTTTCAATTCTCCAATCATTTACCCGCGTGTGCGAGGTTAATCGTCAAGTCAGCCAATCTTGAGGCAGCATCTGGAACACCGTGGTTCAGCGCCGCAGCAGCGGCCCGCTTGAGCACTTGACCATCGACCATCAAGTCCGCCAAAAATTTTGCAAATGCCTCAGGCTTCAATTCGTTCTGTGGGAAAACCCAACCGGCTCCCGCTGAGGCAAAACTTTGCGCATTGCGAAGTTGATCATTATCAATGGCATGCGGCAACGGCACCAAAACGGCTGGCCTGCCAATTACGCCAAGTTCAGCAATCGATGATGCACCGGCGCGGCACACAACAAGATGTGCTTGGGCCAAGCGTTTTGGCATATCGGCAAAAAATGTTTCGAGTTCTGCCGAAACGCCTGCATTTTGATAGTTAAGGCGAGAAGCTGATAGGTCTTCGCTGCGGCATTGTTGCACCAATTTGATGCGCGCACATAATTCTGGCGGCAGACATTTAAACACCTGTGGCATAAAATCGGAAAAGAACTTTGCGCCTTGGCTGCCACCGAAAATCACCAGGGAAATGGGCTGATTATTTTCAACGCTTGGATAAGGTGATCTGGCATGAGCTAAAGCGATCGCTCGCACTGGGTTGCCAGTAAAGGCAACTTTATTCGCGGCGTCTGCTGGAATGCCAATGGTTTCGCGGAATGATGTTGCAACAAAATCTGCCTTACCTGCCAAAACCGTGTTGGCACGGCCAAGCACTGCATTTTGCTCATGCACTGCAGCGGGAATGCCGAGTGATTTGGCCGCAAACACTGGCGGAAATGACGGATAACCGCCGAAGCCAACGACAGCGATTGGATCCAGTTCTTTCAATAAGACCTTAGCTTTACGGTAGCCCGAATAGAGGCGCAACAAGCGACCCGGCAGCAAATGTAATTTAGACAGTGACGGAGAAGGGCTTGCAGACGGAATGATATGAATTTTTTCAGCTGGGAAATTCTTGCCATAGTCACGCACGCGCTCATCCGTCATCAAGTGAACTTTGTATCCACGCGAGACAAGAACTTCAGCAAGTGCCTGGGCCGGAAAAAGGTGACCACCTGTTCCGCCTGCGGCAACGACGATCAGTTTGTTGTCATTCATGGCGTCACACTTTGTGCCGCAAAGCTGTGCACACTTGCGCGTGATGATCGGCGCGACAAGGCCAAAACGAAACCCATGGCCAGGGCAGTGCCGATTAAGGACGAACCGCCATAGGAAATGAATGGTAAAGTCATTCCCTTGGCGGGCAGCAATCCGGTATTTACACCCATGTTAATGCAGGCTTGGAAACCAAACATTGAAACTAATCCGGTCATTGCCAGCGCCGCAAAAGCATCACTCTCTGATTTGGCACGTTGCAAAACCCGCATAATGATAAAGAAAAACAGGGCCATTAAGCCGAGGCACGCGATGAGGCCGAATTCCTCACCAACAACCGCAAAAACAAAGTCTGTGTGCGCATCCGGCAAAATCATTTTTGCCGTGCCTCCACCGGGGCCTGTGCCCATTAATCCGCCGTTGTTAAAAGCTGAAACAGCCGTGTCGGTTTGAAAGGTGTCACCTTTGTCTGGATACAAAAAGCGATTAATGCGGGAAGCCACGTGAGGCACAAGCAAATAAGAAAATCCGGCACCCAATACAACAGACCCCACGAGGCCTCCGATCACTGTCCAGGAAATGCCAAATACCAGAAGCATTGCACCAAAAGTGAGCGTTACCAGTGCCGTTTGACCGAAGTCCGGCTGCAGCACCAATAGACCTATGAAAATGCCAGCGCTCAAGAAAGCCAAAATGCGGCCTGGCATATCCGGCCTCTTTGCATGTTCGGCGAGAAGCCAAGCGGCAAGGATAACAAATCCGGGCTTGGCCAATTCGGATGGTTGCAGATTGAGAGGCCCAAGAAAAATCCAGCGGTGTGCACCTTTAATCTCTGGACCGAATTTCAGTGCGAGAGCCATTAAGATGATGCCCGCAACAAAAGCCAAGAGGCCAAATCGCCTTACAGCTTTGACGCTTAAAAATGAACCAGCTGTCAGCACACATAATCCCAACCCCAAAAAAATCAACTGGCCTTTGAAAAAGTGGAATGGATCAAGACCAATGCGTTCTGCCACTGGCGGACTTGCGGCCATAGAGACCAACACACCCACGGCCATCAGAAGCATCACCGAGCACATCAATGTGCGGTCAATTGTGAACCACCACCGTGCCATGGCGCCGCGGTCGCTGCGCGAAATCAAGTTCATTGGATAGATCCTTTATGCATTACGATATTTGGGATTTTGCTAACGAGATTAAAGAATGCATTGCCGCGAATTTCAAAATTTTTAAATTGATCAAAAGATGCGCAAGCTGGCGAAAGTAAAACCACCGGCGCGGGTTTGGCATTCTCGCTTGCATCTTTGGTGGCTTGAAGCACAGCATTATCCATGGTGCCACTGATAACAAAATCAACTTTCCCACGTAAAGCGTCTGCAAATTCGTGTGCCGCAGCGCCAATCAAATAGGCACGGCGGATGCGCGGAAAGTATGGTTCCAACAACCTGATGCCACCGATTTTTGAAATACCACCTGCAATCCAATGAATGTTGTCATAGGATGAAAGGGCTTTTTCTGCGGCATCGGCATTCGTTGCTTTAGAGTCATTCACGAAAGCCACTGTGCCACAATGTGCAATTTGCTGCATGCGGTGCGCAAGGCCCGGAAAACCTGCCATCGCTTCGGCAATTTTTTCAACTGACACGCCGAAATGACGTGCCGCACCAAAAGCCATGCAGGCGTTCTGCCCGTTATGGCGTCCGCGCAAAGCATCAAATCTGCTGAGATCAATACGTTCGATAACTTTGCCGGAATGCCTTTCTTCCAAAACGCCTTCCGGCGCACACAAGCCATTATCCAATTTACGCAGAACTGAAACCGGCTGCAGGCAAGTTGGTGATTTTATGTGCGATGCGATGGACTGGGATAACTCGTCATCAACCCCGATCAGTGCTGAGCAACCTTTGGTCATTCGCGCAAAAATGCGACTTTTGATTTCGGCATAATGTTCAAGTGTTCCATGCCGATCCAAATGATCGGGCGTGATATTGGTGAGGATGCCAACGTCAGGCTTTAAACTTGGCATTAAATCAATCTGGAATGATGAGAGTTCCAAAACACAGATGCGCCCCGCTTGTGGCTGGCGCAGATTGAAAACGGCAAGCCCAATGTTGCCGCCCACCTCAACATCAAGGCCTGCTTTTCTAAAGACATGGCCGACGAGTGCAGTGGTGGTCGATTTTCCATTGGTTCCAGTGATGGCGACTAGTTTTGCGCCTGTTTGGGCAAGTTCACGCGCAAAAACTTCTGTGTCGCCAATGATTTCTATATTGGCTTGCTTGGCTTTAACCACTGTCCAATGCGGCTCGGGATGCGTCAGCGGCACACCCGGGCTTAGTACCAACGCATCCAAAGATTTAAACTCAATTCCATGTAAATTCGTTACGTGCAAGCCATCGGCCTTGGCTTTCTCTACGGCGGGTTCACTATCGTCCCACGCCAAAACTTCAGCACCGCCAAGGCTCAAAGCCATTGCACAAGAAATTCCAGATCTTGCCAGACCGAAAACTGCTACGCGCTTTTTTGCGAATGTTTTTGCTGGAAACATTTAGCGCAGCTTTAAGGTTGAAAGGCCAATGAGGGCAAGAACCAAGGCGATTATCCAAAACCGAATGACGATGGTTGCTTCCTTCCAACCCTTTTGTTCAAAATGATGATGCAGAGGTGCCATGGCGAAGACGCGTTTACCTGTCAACTTAAAGGACGCCACTTGCACAATCACCGATACTGTTTCCAAAACAAATAGGCCGCCAATCACAATCAAAACAATTTCGTGCTTTACCGCGACAGCGATAATGCCCAAGCAACCGCCGAGCGCCAATGAACCGGTATCACCCATAAAAATCATTGCCGGGGGCGCGTTAAACCACAGGAATCCCAACCCTGCTCCAACCAATGCGCCGCAAATAATGGCCAGTTCACCTGTACCCTTCACAAATGGTAATTGGAGATATCGGGCAAATTCGAAGTTACCGACGAGATAGGCAATGAGGCCATAGCTGGCGGCCGCGATCATCACAGGCATAATGGCAAGACCATCTAGGCCGTCCGTGATATTCACGGCATTGCCAGCGCCTACGATCACCAACATGCCGACGATCATAAAAAAGCTACCAAATGGAATAAGAAAGTCTTTGGTGAAAGGCACTGCAAGCGAACTGGACAAGGGCTTTGCGCCAATTTGCATGCAGATGAAAACCGCGATGCCAGCAATGGCAAATTCAGCCAGTAATCTGCTGCGGCCTGAAAAGCCTCGTACCGATGCTCTAGTTACTTTTAAATAGTCATCATAAAAACCAATAGCACCGTAACCTAACGTGACGAACAGCACCGCCCAGACATAAAGATTAGATAAGTCGGCCCAAAGCAAAGTGGCAACGAACACCCCAAACAGGATCATCAATCCACCCATGGTGGGAGTGCCCTGCTTTTCAACGATATGGCGTTGCGGACCATCGGTGCGAATGGGTTGGCCTTTGCCTTGCTTGTTTTTTAAAAGCGCAATAATTTTTGGGCCCGCGATAAAAATTACAAACAGTGCGGTTATGACTGCCATGCCAGTGCGCGTTGTGAGATAACGGAAAACATTGAAGGCGGAAATTTCCGAGGTCAATCGCACAAGCAAGTAATAGAGCATCAAATGCCTTCTTTCTGAACAACAGCAAATCGCTGACGCAGCGCATCTGCCACCGGGCCCATCTTGCTGCCAAAAGATCCTTTGATCACCACGCTGTCGCCGCTGCGCAGATTTGCTAGTAGCTGATCGATCAATTCCGTTGAAACTTCAGCATACGCGCCCCGGCGGGAGGCTTCCACTTGATCCCACAAGTGTTTCATCATGGGGCCCGCAGCATATAAACTATCAATTTTTGCGGCGTCCAAATCACGGGCCAAGCTGCGGTGTAAATCTGCGCTGAATTCACCCAACTCTAGCATATCACCTAACACTGCAATGCGCCTCCCTTTGCGCGATTTTGCTGCGGTGACGAGAAGGTCAAACGCGGCGGCCATCGATTGCGGATTGGCATTGTAGCTTTCATCTAGCAATAAGAGATTACCTTTAGGTAGTTGGAGCAGTTCTTGTCCCCCACGTCCTTTTGCTGGCTTGGCGTCTGCAAGTGCCAAGCTGGCGCGGGCCAGATCAGCGCCCACCAATTTAACGGCAGCTAGAACGCTCAAACTATTCACTGCCATATGTTGGCCCGGTGTGCCGAGTTTGAAAGTGACTGCTTCACCCATCACATCCGCTGAAATGCAGCTGCATGTGGGGTGTAAGGCCGCTTGTTTAAGACGAACATCGGATTTTACGTGCACGCCGAATGAAACAATTGTTTGAATGCCCTGTTCCTTTGCACGCCGCGCCAACACATCAAAATAGGGCGTGTCACGGTTTATGATCGCAGCGCCACTTTGAACCACGCCGCTAAAAATTTCCGCTTTGGCTTCAGCAATTTCATCAAGTGACGCAAAATGTCCGAGATGGCTGGCGGCAATAGTCGTGATAATCGCAACGTGCGGCTGAACCATAGCCACCAGCGGCGTAATTTCGCCCGCATGATTCATGCCAATTTCAAAAACCCCAAAGGCAGCGTCACGCGGAAACCTTGCTAAGGTGAGTGGCACGCCCCAGTGATTATTAAACGATGCCGCTGAGGCATGGGTTTTGCCGGAGGCCGAAAGTGCTATGCGTAGCATTTCTTTGGTCGAGGTTTTGCCAACACTGCCTGTCACCGCAACGGACTTACCAGCATTCCATAGGCGCGCGGCGCGGCCCATGGCTTCAAGGCTTTGCAATGGATCAACCACGCGCAAAACCGCGCCTGCTGCCAACATCGCATCATCAAATTGCGAAACAACAGCCACGCCCGCACCGGACTTTAATGCTTGCGCTGCAAAGGCGTGGCCGTCATGGGCATCGCCTTTAATGGCCACGAAAATGTCGCCCAGTGCGACGGCACGTGAATCAATTGAAACGTCATTCATCGCAACATCAATTGCGCCATGCAACTCGCCGCCTGTTACAGCGACAAGTTCTTGGATTGTCCATAAAGCTTTAGCTTGCATGATAATCCTCATCACGCAAAGCGGCTGCCACTGCATCATGATCAACAAATGGCACGGTTTTGTCGGCGAAAATCTGACCTTCTTCGTGTCCCTTACCTGCTATCAAAAGAATATCGCCAGCTTGCAAAAGTTTGACACCAGCGCTGATGGCTTTGGCGCGGTCGCCAATTTCTGTGGCGTGTTTTGCACCCGCAAGCACCTCTGCACGAATGGTGGCTGGAACTTCGCTGCGGGGATTATCGTCGGTTACGATGACATGATCGGCAATGCGCGATGCAATCTCACCCATGATGGGTCGCTTGCCCTTGTCACGGTCTCCTCCGCAACCGAACACGGCAATCAGTTTTCCACTGGCCGATGGGCGCAGTGCGTTAAGCGCATTTTCCAAAGCGTCAGGTGTGTGGGCATAGTCAACAAAAATGCTGCCGCCAGCTGGTTTGCGGCCCACAAGTTCAAGCCTGCCCTTGGCTCCTTTAAGATTTTCCAAGCCATGAAAAGTTTGCGAAACGTCGCCACCAGACGCAATCACCAAACCTGCCGCCACCAAAGCATTTGAAACTTGAAAATCACCCACCAATGGTAAGGCAACTTCGAAAGTGCCGTGCAAAGTCTCAACCGTAAGCAGCTGTTCAAGGCCTGCTGAAATTTGCTTAATTAGCTTCAGCTCCGTGCCCTTGCGACCGACGCGAAACGGCACAAGGCCGCGGGCCTGCGCCACTGCCAAAATGTCTTCGCCTTGGGGGCTATCCATATTGATCACAGCTGCCGCACCTTGGGGAAGTAACTCAGAAAAAAGGCGCAGCTTGGCTTTGAAATAGTTTTCTAAGGTTTGATGATAGTCAAGATGATCTCGTGTCAAGTTGGTAAAGCCACCAGCTGCAAGCTGCAAACCATCAAGGCGGCATTGCTCGAGGCCGTGGCTGGAAGCTTCAATCACCAAGTGCTTCACGCCATCATCACGCAGCTCAGCAGCAAGCTGCGCAAGTTGCACTGGGCTTGGTGTGGTGTGGGCCAGATATTTTGCACCTTGTGGGCCAACAGCGCCAATGGTGCCAAGGCTGGCCGCGCGAAAGCCCATGGCTTCCCAAATTTGGCGCACGAAAATAGACACCGAAGTTTTGCCATTGGTGCCCGTTACAGCAATAATTGTTTCTGGTTGGCGGTCATAGAAACGCGCTGCTGCCAAAGCCAAAATGCGGCGGGGGTTATCAACAGCGATCACCTTGTTCGGCCCCGCGTAGGCACCAATGTTGGAAATCACCGCCGCGGCGCCATTCGCAAAAGCCTGATCAATGTAGTTTGCGCCATCAACTTTGCTGCCCGGCAAGGCAAAAAACAGAAAACCTGATTTTACTGCACGGCTATCATCGGTGACGCCATAAATTGGAATATCCCCGCCTTGCGGCAATGGCACATCAGATTTCAACAGATGGCTGAGAACAACGGTCACTGATCAGCCGTCCTTCTTCGGAACTTTGTTTTGCTTGGCCAGCTTGGCCAAATCATCGGCTGAAAATTGCGGCTCAATGCCTAGCAGCGGAGCCACACGTTCGATAATTTTTGACGCTGTGGGCACAGCATTCCAACCCGCTGTGGCAAAGCCGTGGGTTTCTGATGTTGGCTTGGGTTCGTCCAACATCACAAGGATGGCGTATTTTGGATGATCCATCGGGAAGGCACCAATAAAACTGGCCAAACTTTTATCTTTTGAATAATGCCCATGAATTACTTTTTCCGCGGTCCCAGTTTTGCCACCCACGCGGTAACCCATCACATCAGCCTTTTCACCCGTGCCGACCTCAACATTGCGGCGAAACAGGTAGCGCATCTTTTCAGACGTTTCTGGCTTCACGATCCGGTGGCCCAAAGCCTGCGCCTCTTTCTTTGTTCGCTTGAGGAATGTAGGCGGCACCGCAAAGCCACCATTAATTAAATTGGCAATCACAGAGAGGCCTTGCAACGGTTGTACGGCAAAACCATGGCCAAAGGCTGCAGTGGCTGAAGCAAGTTTGCCCCAGTT
>JAYVOQ010000119.1:0-17422 GCA_043757845.1 Hyphomicrobiales bacterium
GACGCATATGCTGCTTCAAGCGGTTGATGAAGATGGAGGCCACTAATGGCCTCTCCTCAGCCACGCCAGTTTCTTTTTCAACAATGGAAGCTAAAGTGACCAGATCATTTTTCGTGGCGATCACGCCATTGTCTGGCGGCACACGCGCCCATTCCTGATCAAGCAACTTAGTTTGGGCCGCAGCCATTTCACTTAAAAGCTTCTCGCGCGAATAACCTCTGGTGACAATGTAAGTTTCAGGCAAGAGGCTGCCCTCGGTCGGAACTTGCGCGATTGCTCCGTCTAACTCTTCTTGTTCATTCAGGCGGTTCACCACCATCTGTGATGTCCAGCCCTCGGGCACCGTCACTTTATAGGTAAGAAATGCGCCCCGCGTAATCATGCTCAACACTTCTTCCATTGTGGCGGATGCTGGGAATTCATATTCGCCGGGTTTCAGTTTGGCATGACGGAATTCATTAAAGGCCGCAGCAGCTGAAAAGATTTTGGCGTCACTAATCACGCCTTGTTCTTTAAGAGCCACTGCAATAGCCGCGCGATCAGCGGTTTTGGGCAGCACGACAATCTTTTTTTGTGCCAACGGCCCAGGTGCCGAGAAATTAAACCACAGCCAGCCAAGACCTACGCCACCAATAACAGCTAAGAGCAATGTCGATACGAACCACTTGACAATAATGCGCAGCAGCGCAGAGCGGCGCTGGCGCGGCACATAAGGCTCAGATACGCGGGTTACTGGCTCATCATCATTCACGCCTTAGTATCTCCGGCTAGATTAAGGCTCATGCTGCAAAGCGCCGCATGATCAAGCTAGCATTGGTACCACCAAAACCAAAAGAATTCGACAGAACTGTGTCGATCGCCTTTGGCTTTGCCTTATTGGGTACTAAGTCGATGGCGGTTTGCACCGATGGATGATCAAGGTTCAAAGTTGGCGGGCAAATGTTATCGCGAATTGCTAACACAGAGAAGATCGCCTCAACAGCACCAGCCGCACCTAACAAGTGCCCAATGGCGGACTTGGTGGACGACATGGAAAGTTTGCCGGCACTGTTGCCCAGTAAGCGTTCCACTGCTTTCAATTCAATTTCATCACCCAGCGGTGTGGACGTGCCGTGGGCATTTACATAATCAATTTCAGACGTGTCAATTTGTGCGCGGCGCAATGCGGCTTTCATACAGCGATAAGCACCATCACCATCTTCAGATGGTGCGGTCACATGATAAGCATCGCCCGACATGCCGTAACCTATCACTTCAGCATAAATGCGCGCCCCTCGCGCTTTAGCGTGTTCGAGGCTTTCCAGAACAACAATGCCTGCGCCCTCGCCCATGACAAAGCCGTCGCGGTCTTTGTCGTAAGGCCTGGAGGCCTTTGTGGGTGTGTCATTGAAATTGTGAGACAGTGCCTTGCAGGCAATAAAGCCCGCAATGCCCAAGCGACTGATGCAGGCTTCTGCACCACCAGCCAACATAACATCGGCATCGTCCATCATTATGATGCGGGCCGCATCGCCGATGGCGTGGGAGCCAGTGGAACAGGCCGTCACCACTGCGCTATTTGGCCCTTTGAGGCCTAAGTTAATAGAAATCAATCCTGAAGCCAGATTGATCAGCGAACCCGGAATAAAGAATGGCGACACTTTGCGCGGGCCTTTTTCATTGAGCAAAATCGACGTGTCATAGATCGAAGGCAAACCGCCAATGCCAGAGCCTACCATCACACCAGAGCGATAGGCTTCGTCTTGGGTTTTGATTTCAAGGCCAGAGTCTTTCATGGCCTGCTTGGCGGCAACTAAAGCGAATTGAATAAAGTCATCAAAACGTCGCTGTTCTTTGCCATCAACGTAATTGTCGATATTCAATGTTCCATTCGTGCCATCACCGCGCTTCACTTCAAATGCGATGCGCGTGGACAGATCTGATGCATCGAATTTAGTGATCGGGCCAGCACCCGATTGGCCATCGATAATGTTTTTCCATGAGGTTTCCATGTCTGCGCCCAAAGGCGAAACCATCCCCATGCCAGTGATCACAACGCGCTTCATGTTGCAGCGGCCTCCAGCCCTTCGCATATAAAAACGCGAGGGAGCAGACTCAGCCTGCAACCCCCGCGCCAAATTCACTTCACCCGTTCAGGATTAGGCCTTTTTGGCCTTTTCGATGAACTTAACAGCATCGCCCACCGTTTGAATGGTTTCGGCTGCGTCATCGGGGATTTCGATGCCGAATTCTTCTTCGAAGGCCATGACAAGTTCAACCGTGTCCAAGCTGTCTGCACCTAAATCATCGATGAAGCTGGCTTCTTGCTTCACTTTGTCGGCTTCTACGCCGAGGTGTTTTACAACTATGCTTTTTACGCGGTCAGCGATATCGCTCATGTTTTCGTCCTTGATTAAACTTTACTACAAATCCGTGAGGGTAAACGTTGATGGCCCCCGCCAAACCTGCCTTGCGAGGCGGTTGTTAGCATAGAATCGTGACAGGTCAAAAGCAGGAATTTTAAACGCTGGATTGCAAGGATTTAGTGGCAGTGGACAGGCCACTTGTAATCAAGCCACAAAGCCTTATCTCTAATTTCATCAAGCAGGATTACGCCATGCACATCAAAACCATCATCCACGATGCTGAAGAAGGTGGCTTCTGGGCCGAAGTACCAGCCATACCCGGCTGTGTGAGCCAAGGCGAAACTATGGAAGAATTGTTGGCCAATCTGCGTGAAGCGATTGAAGGTTGTTTGGCAGTTGAAGTTGCTCCGCCCCAACCGGGCGGGCGCGAGAGGATTTTGGACCTCGCCATATGAAGCCTATTTCTGGTCGCGCCTTTGCCAAAGTGGTGGAGAGGCGCGGCTGGCAACTTTTACGGATCAATGGCAGCCACCACATTTATGGCAAAGTTGGCAACACCGCGCGATTGTCCATCCCTATTCACGGCAATGCTGATTTGAAACTTGGCCTGCAACGCAACTTGATGAAACTGGCCAAAATTGAAGAGAGTGAAATTTAGAGAGCGTAGGCCCCTCACACCATCGCCATGCCGCCATTTACGTGCAGGGTTTGGCCCGTTACATAGCCTGCCTCATCAGATGCCAGATAAACCACGGCGGCGGCAATGTCCGATGGCCCGCCCATGCGGCCGGCGGGGATGCGGGCCAAGATGGCTTCTTTCTGTTTGTCGTTCAACCCATCAGTCATCGGTGTGGCAATGAAACCGGGGGCCACGCAGTTGGCGGTGATACCGCGAGTGGCCAATTCCTGCGCGAAGGATTTGGTCATGCCGATCAAACCTGCCTTCGAGGCCACATAGTTGGCTTGGCCGGGATTGCCCGTTACCCCCACAATCGAGGTGATGTTGATGATGCGGCCGAACCGCTTCTTCATCATCAGCTTCATGGCGGCGCGGCTAAGGCGGAAATTGGCCGTGAGGTTCACGTCAATCACACTCTGCCAATCTTCATCCTTCATGCGCATTGAAAGGCCATCTTTGGTGATGCCGGCATTGTTCACCAGAATGTCGAGGCCACCCAAAGCTGCCTCAGCAGCGGGTACTAATTTTTCCACATCTTCAGCGCTTGAAAGATTACACGGCAAAATATGCACAGCTTCGCCAATTTGCGCCTTTAATTCTTCCAGGGCCGCCACGCGGGTTCCAGAAATTGCGATCTTTGCACCTGCTTCATAAAGCGCCTTGGCGATGGCCGCGCCTATGCCGCCTGAAGCGCCGGTGATGAGGGCTGTTTTTCCGATGAGTGAAAACATTTACTAACCTTTCAAATTCTGAGCGAGAGCATTGATCTCATCTGGTGTTCCAGCATTTAATGCGGCGGCGTTAGGCGCATTCTTTTTTGCGAGTCCCGTCAACACCTTACCTGCACCCACCTCAACAAACACATTAACGCCCTGCGCTGCCATATAGGCCACGCATTCGCGCCAACGCACGGTGCCTGTCACCTGTTCAATCAGCTTCGCGCGAATGGTTGCAGGTTCAATGATTTCGCCAGCCACCCTGTTGGCGATGATCGGCACAACGGGGGCATTCATTTTCACCTGAGCCAAAGCCTCGGCCATGGCGTCTGCTGCGGGTTGCATCAATACACAATGGAAGGGTGCGGATACGGGCAAGAGAATGGCGCGCTTGGCCCCCTTGGCCTTGGCGATTTCGCAAGCGCGGTCTACCGCTGCCTTGGAACCAGAGATCACCACTTGCCCATCAGAATTGTCATTGGCGGCTTGACAAACTTCACCTTGCGCCGCTTCAGCAGCAACGGCACTTGCAGTAGCGAAATCCAAACCGAGCAACGCCGCCATTGCACCCTGCCCCACAGGCACTGCGGTTTGCATGGCTTTGCCTCGGATTTTCAACAAGCGCGCCGTATCAGCCAGTGAGAACGTGCCCGCCGCCGCCAGTGCTGAATACTCGCCCAGCGAATGCCCGGCAACAAACTTGGCATGTTTTGCGAGAGTGATGCCATGTTCAGCTTCCAACACCCGCATCACGGCCAAGGAAACCGCCATCAATGCCGGTTGGGCATTTTCAGTTAGGATCAATTCAGCCTCGGGGCCATTCCACATAACGTCTGAGAGTTTTTGGTTTAATGCTGCATCGACTTCATCAAAAACCGCTTTGGCGACTGGGAAAGCTTCGGCCAAAGTTTTTCCCATGCCCACGGCTTGGCTGCCCTGCCCCGGAAAAACAAATGCTGTGGTCATGAGAGACTCCCTTTTTGATGGATGCACCAGCTTTGTGCCCTCAAGTCAAGATCGGGAGAAACAGGCCACCAGCTCAAGATGGGGGGAGTATTTGAATTGGTCGACGGGTGTAACCTCAATCAATCTAAAACCTCCGCCGACCAGAACCGCAGCATCACGCGCGAAGCTTTGTACATCACACGACACATAAATGGCGCGGCGCAATTTCGAATTCGCGATATTGCGGCACTGCGCTTCAGCCCCGGCTCGGGGCGGATCAAGAACCACGGTATCAAATTCTTTGAAGTCCATAGGTGTGTAGGGATTGCGAAATAAATCGAGCACCTCGGCCGTGATGGGCTTCAAGCCTTGCAGCTTGCGTGTGGCTGCTTGCAAGGCGGCAATGGCGGGCTTGTCTGAATCAATGGCATGAACGCTACATGTTTCGGCCAACCGAAAAGTGAAAGGCCCGGCTCCACTGAAGAGATCCAGCACCTTCTTGGACTTTTTGGCATAGCTTACGATGAGAGCCGCCAAACGATCCTCACCCACAGAAGTGGCTTGCAGAAATGTGCCAACCGGAAGCGCAACCAGGGCCTTGCCCATATGCACCATGGGAACCGCCTGTTGCGCTCTGGTTTCGCCGTTCACCGCAATGCGCGCGATGCCATGATCGCGCATTAAGGGAGCAAACTGTGCGATGGCTTTTTCCGCCAATTTGCGGCTGGCTTTGACGGCGATGTCTAAACCATTATCCACCAGTGTAATCGCTACATCGCAATCACCGAAGATTGGCCCAAACTTCGCGGCAATCTCTGGCGCATTCTGCATCTTTGGCGACAAAATAGGGCATGCCCGAATGGGCACGAGCGTGTGGCTTCCCTCAGCCATAAATCCGGCCAGCCACTGGCCTTCAATTTCGCGCACATGCAAACTCACGCGCCTGCGGCCTTGGCCGTGCGCATCAATCATCGGCTTGATTTCGGTTTCAAGCCTACGCGCTTTGAGGGCCGAGGCCAGCAAAGCGGTCTTCCAAGTGCTATAAGGCACATGGCTCCAATGTTGCAATTTGCACCCGCCACAGGTTTCAAAAACCGGGCAAAAAGCGACTATGCGATCTGGAGAAGGTTTGATTACTTTGCCCATAGGCGAAACAGTTTCACCGGGCAAAGTGCGTGGATAAGCATGGCCCGCACTCAAGCCGTCACCTTTTTCACCCATCCGCTCAATGACAATATCAGCCACGCAGTGCATCCGGATAGGTAACAACAACGGCACTGCCAGCGTTAAGAGAAAGTTTCACCGCGCCGGTGGCCACATTGGCCAAAGTTTGCGCCGTGCCCAATTTCACATTGCGGCCAGCCAGCGGCCATTTCACCCCACTGATCGTAAAACCCACCAGATCAGTGAAAGGCAAAACCGATAGGCGTTGCCCGTTATTTGCATCGTTAATTTCCAATTTATGTACAAGCCCCCAAGCCTCTTCCGAACCAGAGGTCATGAACACGTCAATATCACGTTTCGCCAAAGCCAGCAAAAATCCGACATGGGCCAACACATGGTCTAATTGTCCACCCATGCCGCCTACCAAGATCAACGAGGTTGCACCGCGCCGCAAGGCTTCGGAGATTGCTAATTCGCCATCGCTTGCATCTTTCTCAGCGGGATGGGCTTGCCTCGGTACGTTGTGCCAATGGTCAACAAGTTTTTGAGGTGATGAATCAAAATCACCAACCCAGATTTCTGGCACTAACTTTAAAGTTGCCGCATGGGCCATGCCACTGTCAGCCGCAATCACGCGCGCCCCATCAAGCTGGCGTTTCAGGCGCGGCGTAGGCGTTATCGGGCCTCCTAATAAAATGGCGAATTTTGACATGGCACCTCTGTAACAGAAGCCCGTTGCATCGCCAACGATTGCGGTCTATTCAGGGCGCGCTCTCAACGGGGTGCTTTGTATTTTACAAAGCTGAGAGGTGAATAACACCAACCCGCTGAACCTGATCTGGCTAAAACCAGCGGAGGGATTGCGGGCGGATTGGTTTCAGTCCATCTCATTTCTCGCCGCCGGTCTTTCAACTTAAATGGAGAACCGATGAAAAAACTTATCCTTACATTACTTGCCGCTACAGCTTTTGCAGGCACTGCCTCTGCCAAAGATATGCTTTCGGTTTATACTTATGATAGTTTTGCTGGCGACTATGGCCCCGGCAAAGCCGTCAAAGCGGCCTTCGAAAAAACCTGTGACTGCGAATTGAATTTTGTGGCCATGGGAGACGGCGTGGCAGTGCTTAACCGCCTTAAGCTGGAAGGCAAAGACACCAAGGCCGATGTGGTTTTGGGGTTAGACACCAATCTCACTGCTGAAGCTAAGGCCACTGGCTTGTTTGGCAAGCACGGTGTTGATGTGAAGCAAGCACAAGTGCCCGGCGGTTGGAGCGATGATACGTTCTTGCCGTTTGACTATGGCTATTTCGCCGTGGTGTATAACACCGAAACAATGAAGAACCCCCCAAAGAGCCTTGACGAGTTGGTGAATGGCGATGCTGCACAGAAAATCGTGTTGGAAGATCCACGTGCATCAACGCCCGGCTTGGGCTTTATGTTATGGATGAAACAGGTTTACGGTGACAAGGCCGCTGATGCTTGGAAAAAACTGAAGCCGCGCATTCTAACCACCGCTGCAAGCTGGGATGATGCTTATGCACTGTTCACCAAAGGTGAAGCGCCCATGGTGTTTTCATACGTAACCTCGCCAGCCTATCATATGGAAGTGGAGAAGACGGATAAATATCAAGCTGCCAATTTTGCTGAAGGGCATTATTTGCAAATTGAAGTGGCGGGCGTGATTGAAGCATCGCCACATAAAGCTTTGGCAAGCAAGTTTATGGCCTTCATGATGTCCGCCGATTTCCAAAACGAAATTCCAACGACTAATTGGATGATGCCTGCAGGTAAAACGTCAACACCGCTGCCTGCATCATTCGACAAGTTGGTGAAACCTGCCAAAACCTTGCTCTATTCGCCAGACGAAGTTGCCACCCATCGCCGCGACTGGATTGATGAGTGGCAGAAGGCGGTGAATTAATCAGCCTTTCGCTTTACAAACTAACCCCGTCATACTCCGCGAAAGCGGAGTATCCATGGTTGACCATGATATTGTGGTTGCTATGGATTCCCGCTTTCGCGGGAATGACGGCATCAGATGAAAAGTATTTCTGTCTTTGATGGCTCGTATTCCTCAACTCATCATCGTTGCAGGCATCATATTTGGCGTTGCGCCCTTGCTTATGCTGGCGGCACAAAGTGGCGGAGCGTTTCGGTTTGACACTTCCATCCTCAGTGTTCTTGCCTTCACGTTGAAGCAAGCCGCACTTTCTACATTGCTGTCAGTCATTCCCGGCTTGGCTGTTGGGCGGGCTTTGGCACGGCAGGATTTTGCAGGACGGCAGGTGCTATTGGCCCTCTACGCTTTACCCATGGCCGTGCCTGCTATCGTTGCAGTGTTGGGTGTTACTGCGCTGATCGGCAATGCTGGTGTGCTACCTGGGCTGATCTCGCCTTACGGTCTTGCAGGCATTCTGCTTGTGCACGTCTTTTTTAATTTTCCGATGGCCACACGGATGTTTTATCAAGCCCTGCAAAGCGCGCAGCAAGAAGGCTTTAAGCTTGCGGCCCAACTGGGCTTTTCAGAAACGAACTTATTCTGGCATGTGGAATGGCCTTTGTTGAAAGCTGTGCTGCCGCAAGTGGCAGCAATTATCTTTTTGCTCTGCGCCGCAAGCTTTGTTGTGGTGCTGACGCTGGGTGGCGCTTCTGCGACTACTTTGGAAGTGGCGATCTACCAATCACTGCGCATGGATTTTGATCCCTCGCGTGCCTTGGCTTTATGTCTGTTACAAGTTGGACTATGCGCGGCATTGATTGGATTTGGGCAAGCTGCATTTACGCAAGACAAAGCCTTTAACACTTTGCGGGCAACAAACTTTCGCTACGCTGAGCCAACGAAATGGGCACTCACTGTTGATTGGATTGCTATCGCACTTGGGGCAAGCATCGTGCTTCCCGTGTTGGCGGTCATCGTTTGGCGCGGCATGGCACATTTGCATTTCAATGCGCCAACATGGTGGGCTTTGGGCACTAGCCTGCTTTTGGCTTTTGCCTCTGCAACGCTTGCATTGATCCTTGGCTGGCCCATGGCCAAAGCACAGGATACCGCGTCTCGACTTCTCAGTCTTGCGGGCCTGATCATGCCGCCCGCCGTTTTGGCCACAGGGTGGTTTCTGGTGCTTCACAAGCTTGGCGATTCATTGGCGCTGACTGCTAGTTTCATCGTCGCTCTCAACAGCTTGATAGCCCTGCCCTATGTTGTATCCGCCTTGCGCGTTGGACAAATGCAACTGGCAGCGTTGCGCAACTTGCAATTAAATTTAGGAGTGACTGGGTTCACCGCATTGCGCATTGTTGAATGGCCTTTGCTGCAAGGTGCGGCCCTGCAAGCGCTGCTTCTGGCGCTGGTTCTGTCTTTGGGTGATTTGACCGCGATCACGCTGTTAGGCTCTGGCGGCATTCGCACTTTGCCCACATTGCTACATGCCGAAATGGGACATTACCGTGGAGCAGATGCTGAGGGCACGGCGCTGCTTCTGTTGATGGTTTGTGGCGCACTCACTTTTGCGGCGCAGAAATTAGGAACGCGTGATGCTTGAAATTGAACACGGCCACTATCTGCAAGACACATTCACGCTTGATATTTCACTTCACGCCAAGCCAGCTCAACTTGTTGCCGTGCTTGGCCCCAGTGGTGCGGGCAAATCCACTTTGCTGAATATCATCGCGGGTTTTGAAAGCCTGAAACAGGGCCGCGTGTTGCTTGATGGGCAAGATATAACCAATTTCGCGCCGTCATCACGGCAAGTCTCCATGGTTTTTCAAGACAATAATGTGTTTCCGCATCTGACACTCTGGCAAAATGTGGCGCTGGGTGTTGCGCCAAATCTGCGGCTCGATGACGTGCAGCGCACGGCAGTTGATACCGCACTGGCGCGTGTTGGGCTTTCCGCACTCACAACCCGAAAGCCCGGCAACGTTTCGGGCGGTGAGCGGCAGCGTGTGGCTTTGGCGCGCGTATTGGTTCGGCCCACCAAAGTTCTTTTATTGGATGAGCCATTTGCGGCGCTTGATCCCGGCCTGCGGCAGGACATGCTGGGCTTGGTGAAAGAGATCACGAGGGAGCGCGGCCTTGTCACTTTGCTGGTTTCGCATCAACCTTCAGAAATTCGCGGGTTTGCAGACGCCATTGTATTTGTCGCTAATGGCCATGTTCGCTCCGCTGAAAAGCCTAGTACTTTCTTCGCAAACCCCGACGATGCTGCGATCTCTACTTATCTGGGCAAAGCGTCGCGCTGAACTGGCATTTGACCGCGCCAAGTAGTTCCGATTAACTCTGGCTACATGGAGGAGTCGAGGCAATGTCGGTAATGCGGTTTCACGGCCCAGAGGGCCAAGAAGACATGCCCTATCTATTAACGCCGGGCCCGCTGACCACTTCGCGCACCGTCAAACTGGCTTTGCTTGCCGATTGGGGCAGCCGCGACGTGGAATTTCGCAAACTGGTGAAAGAAATCCGCCAAGAGCTTTTGCAGCTTGCGGGGTGTGATGAAACCTATGAATGCGTGTTGATGCAAGGTTCAGGCACCTTCGCCATTGAAGCGGCGCTTGGTGCGTTTTGTCCTGATAAACGCAAGAAAACATTGGTTGTAGCCAACGGTGCTTATGGCGAACGCGCGGCGCAAATTCTGAGCAAGATCAACCGACCCTATGAGCGGATCAGCAAAACCGATACGACGCAGTTAGCTCCTGAACATTTCGTTCCAACATTAAAGGAAGATAAAAACATCAGCCACGTGTGGCTGATCCATTGCGAAACCACCTCTGGCATTGTGAATCCGATTGCTGAACTTGCGCGCGCCGCCAAAACCCGCGGCTGCATCTTCATGGTGGATGCGATGTCTAGCTTTGGAGCGTTGGATATTAACATGGTTCGCGATGGCATTGATGTTTTGGTTTCATCTTCGAACAAATGCATCGAAGGCATTCCAGGATTTTCCTACGTTTTGGTTCGCAAAAATTTGTTGTTGTTGTCGAAAGGCAATTCGCATTCAGTGGTGTTGGATCTCTATGACCAGTGGATCGGGTTAGAGGCTAGTGGACAATTTCGCTTCACCCCGCCCACCCATGCTTTGGTTGCTTTTCGGCAAGCACTGCGCGAATTGGATGAAGAAGGTGGAATAGCGACGCGCTTCAAGCGTTATGCGCGCAATGCGGAAGTGTTGCTTAAGGGCATGGCAGATCTTGGCATCAGCTCCCTTCTCTCTGCCAATGAGTCTGGCCCTATCATCCAAACTTTTTTGACCCCGCGCGATGCCAATTTCAAGTTTGAGATATTTTATGAAAAATTGCGCCAACGCGGCTTCGCCATTTATCCGGGCAAGCTGACCCAGCGGGACAGCTTCCGCATCGGAACCATTGGCCATATGGACGAAGCCGTGATGACGCGCGTGGTGGCAGCCATCAAAGATGTGTTGCATGAGATGGAAGTTAAAGATTTGATGCCGAGGGATTTGTGAAAATAGTTGAGGTCAACGGTCGCGCCTATCTCTGGCCTGCCCAGCCCCTGGTTGTTATCTGTTGCGATGGCAGTGAGCCTGAATATATGGAACGAGCCATGCGAGATGGCTTGATGCCGAATTTAAAAGACATCGTGGCAAAGGGCGAGAATTTGCTTGGGCTTTCGGCCATGCCGTCTTTTACTAATCCTAACAATATGTCCATTGCCACCGGCCGCACGCCAGATGTGCATGGCATTTGCGGCAATTACCTCATTGACCCAGCCACCGGCTTGGAAACCATGATGAATGACCCCAAGTGGTTGACCGCCCCCACCATTTTTGCGGCGTTTCAAAAGGCAGGGGCAAACATTTGTGTGGTGACGGCAAAAGAAAAGTTACGCTTACTGCTTGGCCATGGCTTGAAATTTGATGGCAGTGCGATTTGTTTTTCATCTGAGAAGGCCGACAAAGCAACGCTGAAAGACAACGGCATCGCCGATGTTTTGAGTTTTGTTGATATGCCGCTGCCAGAAGTTTATTCAGCCGATCTCTCTGAATTTGTTTTCGCCGCTGGCGTAAAATTGTTGAAACACAATAGGCCTGATCTGATGTATCTTTCCACCACTGATTACGTGCAACATAAATTTGCACCTGGTTCTGAAGGTGCCAGTCGCTTTTATAAAATGATGGATGGCTATTGGGGCGCGTTGGATGCTGTGGGTTGCAGTTTAATCATCGTCGCAGATCACGGCATGAAAAACAAACACAAGGCAGACGGCTCGCCGGATGTACTTTATTTACAAGATACATTGGATGCAAAATTTGGCGTGGGCAAAACGAAAGTGATCTTACCGATTACCGACCCTTATGTGGTGCATCATGGCGCGCTTGGTTCATTCGCCCAGATTTATCTATATGGCGCTTCGCAAGATGAAGTGGCGCGATTTATACTGGCGCAAGATGGAATTGATGTGGTGCTGAGCAAGGCCGATGCCGCAACGGTGCATGGCCTGCCGTCAGAACGTTGTGGTGATCTCATCGTTATTTCTGGCGGGCCAACGCATTCCAAGGTGATTGGCACTTCAGCCAGCAAGCATGATCTTTCCGGCCTTGATGCACCGCTGCGATCGCATGGAGGAGTGTCGGAGCAGACCATTCCATTCATCAGCAACCGCAAACTCAAAAACCTTCCGCAACCGTTGCATAATTGGGATGCGTTCTTTGTTGGCTGCAATTGTGTGGAGCATTAAATGACACGCATTATTATTAAAGAAGCCATGCGCATCGGCGGCAAGAAGGTGTTTGCTGAGAAAACGTTTGAGGTGCGTTATCCATATACCAATGAGGTGATTGGCACTGTACCCGCTGGCAATGCTTCACACGCTGCACAGGCCTTTAAAATTGCCGCAACTTTCAAGCCGAAGTTGACCCGTTATGAACGCCAGCAGATTCTGTTTCGCACGGCGGAGCTTATAAAGAAATATGCAACGGAACTTTCGAAGCTCATCACGTTAGAGCTTGGGCTTTCGCTGAAAGACTCGGCTTATGAATGTGGCCGGGCCTATGATGTGTTTTCGCTGGCCGGGCAGTTGGCGATCAATGATGATGGGCAGATTTTTTCTTGCGATCTGACGCCGCAGGGCAAGGCGCGCAAGATTTTTACCAAGCGCGAACCTGTTGGTGTGATCAGCGCCATCACGCCTTTCAACCACCCCCTCAATATGGTGAGCCACAAGATTGCACCTGCCATTGCCACCAATAATTGCGTGGTGTGCAAGCCCACTGATTTAACGCCGCTCACCGCCATCAAACTGGCCGACATTCTTTATGAAGCGGGCCTGCCACCGGAAATGTTCCAAGTCGTCACGGGCCTGCCTGTTGACATTGGCGATGAGATGGTGATGAACCCTCATATCAATGTGATCTCTTTCACGGGTGGCGTGCGCGTCGGCAAAATTATTGCTTCTAAAGCTGGCTATACACGTGCCGCTTTGGAGTTAGGCGGCAATGATCCGCTCATCGTGCTGGATGATCTTTCAGACTCTGATCTCGATAAAGCAGCCGAGCTTGCGGTGACTGGTGCCACTAAAAATTCCGGCCAACGCTGCACGGCGGTGAAGCGCATATTGGTGCAGCCGAAAGTGGCTGATGCATTTGTGGAGAAGGTTTTGGCACGCGCCAAGAAAATTAAATTCGGTGACCCTGAAAATTCAGACACTGATCTGGGTTGCGTGGTGAATGCGGCTACAGCAGAGATGTTTGAAAAGCGTGTGTTGGCGGCGGCGCATGAAGGTGGGAGGATTCTGTATCATCCTGAACGCAAAGGCGCTGTGTTGCCGCCCATCACCATTGATCATGTGAACCCAAAGTCAGAGTTGGTGTTTGAGGAAACTTTCGGGCCCGTGATCCCCATCATCCGTGCACCTGCTGATGATGAAGAGTTGATCAAACTCTCCAACTCCACCGCCTTTGGTCTGTCATCAGGTGTGTGCACCAACAATTTGCAACGCATCACCAAATATATTGAAGGCCTGAATGTGGGCACGGTGAATATCTGGGAAGTGCCGGGATATAGAATTGAAATGTCGCCCTTCGGTGGCATTAAAGACTCAGGTAATGGCATTAAAGAAGGTGTTGTCGAGGCCATGAAGTTTTACACCAATGTCAAAACTTGGTCGCTACCCTGGCCATAAAACATGAACCCATCCACCTTAGTCATTCTAAATCTTCTCGGTGGCGTGGCGCTTCTGCTTTGGGGTGTTCGCATGGTGCGCACCGGCATTCTGCGGGTGTGGGAAGAACAGCTTAAATATTTCATCGAATATCGGCTGGGCAACCGCTTCTCGGCTTTAATTGCGGGCCTCATGGCCACATTGGTTTTGGGCAGCGGCACGGCCACAGCTCTCATTGTCACCAATATCGCAAGCACGGGCGCCCTGCCCGCAGAATTGGGGCTTTCGGTTTTGTTGGGGGCTGATGCGGGATCATCATTGATCGCGGCTTTGGTTGCTTCAGGTTCCAATATCGCACTTTGGACTTCTCCGGTTTTTCTGTTTCTTGGCTATACCATTTTCCAATCGTCACAAGAATTAAAGCCTCATAATGCTGGACGCGTATTGATTGGTCTTGGTTTGATGCTGCTGTCTTTGCGGCTTATCTCTCAGGCCACAACGCCACTGGGCGAAGCCAGCTTGTTTCACCAAGTTCTGTCTGCCGTTGGGCAAGCGCCGATACTGGCTTTTCTCATCGGTGGCCTGATGGCGTGGGGCTTTCATTCCACACTGGCCGCCATATTGCTGATTGCTTCATTAATGGTGAATGGCAGCTTGGCTTTGCCTGCGGCCTTGCCCTTTATGTTGGGCATAAACTGCGGCGGCGGCATGCCCGCGTTTTTGGCTTCACTTGGATTGACGCCGGAAGCGCGACGCTTGCCATTGGCAAATCTTTTGGCGCGCGCGGTTCTGGCGATCATTCTATTGGGTTTTCCGCAGTATTTGACGTCCTTGCTGCCAGTCGCACCTGCAAATCCACTGCATTGGGCGTTAGGCTTTCACGTGGCTTTTAACATTGCAGTCGCCGCTTTATTTTTGCCCTTGGTGACACCCATTGCAAAATTGGTGCGGCGATTGGTGCCCGATTCAACCGCCCCGGAAGACCCGTTGCGTCGGCCGCGCTATCTTGATCCCACAGTTATTTCATCGCCTGCTATGGCGCTGGCTAATGCGAATATAGAGCTTGCTCGCATGGGTGAAATTCTTGACCGCATGTTTCAAACTGCGCTCAAAGCCATGGCAGGCTCAAGCCTTGAAATGTTAAAGCAGCTTGAACAACAAGACACGCGGTTGAATAGTTATCAGCGCGCCATTCAAGGTTATGTGAATGATGTTTCGCAAGGCAAACTATCCGCTGAATATTCGCGACGTGCACTTGAAGTCACGCTTTATGCCTCCAATCTTGAACACGCTGGGGACATCATTCATCTGAACTTAAGCGATCGCATTCAAGCCAAAATTAAAGAAGGATTGAATTTCAGCGGCGAAGAACAAGCGGCACTGGCCGAACTTTCACTGATTATCCAAAACAATATCAGGCTTGCGGCATCAGTGATCACGTCACGTGATGTGGCTGCGGCCAAGCATTTGATCGGGCAGAAGGATGAATTTCGCCAATTGGAAAATAAAATGATGGAAGCGCATTTCACAACCTCACTTGCCAAAAAAGCCACAGCGTTGCGGCAGAGCGCTTTATTCATCGACATCATCCGCGATCTTCACCGCGTGAATTCGCATGTGGTGGCGGCAGGCTATCCAATCGTTGATGATGCTGGCTTGCTGCGCTCATCGCGTTTGCGCAACGCGAGTGCACCGACGTGAGTGGCGCATTGGCGGGTTTGCGCGTGCTGGATCTGACGCGTGTGTTGGCTGGCCCATGGGCCACGCAGATGTTGGCGGATTTTGGGGCTGAAGTGATCAAGATTGAGAAGCCCGGCGAAGGCGATGACACGCGTGGTTGGGGGCCACCATTTGTTAAAAACGCAGACGGCACGGATGGTGATGCGGCCTATTTTCATTCCGCCAATCGCGGCAAAAAATCGGTTTGCATTGATATGTCGAAAGCTGAGGGTACGAGTCTTATCAAACAGTTGGCGGCCAAATCTGACATTCTGGTTGAGAATTTCAAAGTGGTCGGGCTTGCCAAATATGGCCTCGACTATGAGAACCTTTCCAAACTCAATCCACGTCTTATCTATTGTTCAATCACGGGTTTTGGCCAGAACGGGCCTTATGCAAATCGCGCAGGCTATGATTTTATGATCCAAGGCATGGCGGGCGTTATGTCGATCACGGGTGAGTCTGAAGGCGAGCCGATGAAAATGGGCGTGGCCTTCTCAGATGTTTTTGCAGGTCTGCATGCGATGATCGGCATTCAAACGGCACTTTATGCCCGTGAGAAATCTGGCCTAGGTCAGCATATCGACATATCGCTTTTGGATTCTCAGGTTTCTGTGTTGGCTAATCAGGCGATGAATTATCTTGTCTCTGGCAAAGTGCCAAAGCGCTTAGGCAATGAGCACCCTAACATTGTGCCCTATCAAACCTTCGCCACCAAAGATGGCCATATCATCATGGCGGTGGGCAATGATCGTCAGTATGCGGCGTTTTGCCGGATCATTGGTGCGGCTCACCTCGGCAGTGATGAACGCTATAAAGCCAATCGCGGCCGGGTTGAGCACCGCGGCGAGTTGGTGCCTGCTTTGCGCCCGTTTATGAAACTGCGCACGACCGCGGAATGGACGGCAGCGTTTGAAGCAGACGCCGTGCCCTGTGGGCCGATCAACACGATTGATCAGGTGTTCGAAAATCCGCAAGTGAAGGCGCGTGGGTTGTTGCAGCAGTTGCCCACGCTAGATGGAGGTTTTGTTCCTACGGTTTCCAGCCCGGTTCTGTTTTCGCAAACGCCCGCAAAGGCCACATCTGCGGCACCGCGCTTGGGTGACAGCACGGTTCGTGTTATGATGGAAGTGCTAGGGCTGAACGCCAATGATATAGAAGCCTTAAGGGCTAAAGGAATTTTGGCATGAGCAAAACTTGGACAGGCGGTTGCCAATGTGGTGCTGTTCGCTATGAATTGTTGGAAAAGCCCACAGGCGCACACCTCTGTCATTGCCGCATGTGCCAAAAGCAATTCGGCGGTTTCTATGCAGCACTCGCTAGTGTGCCAAAAACTAAATTTAAGGAACCTCTGATCAATTGTTGTTTTGACGTGCGATTGTGTGATGGACGCTGGTTTGCGTTTTGCAAGCGATATTGACGTTGTGTTTTGCGGGTCTTGGCCGCTGCTTTTTACCACTTTTTACCAGTTCCCGGATTTTCGGACGGAACTGTAGCGTCAAGCGGTTGACCGTCGCATGAGGACGTGGCGCTTGCGGTGCAGATTGGCGAGTGCGCAAGCGACGAACAGCCGATTGGCGTTCTTGGCGAGACCGCGATAGCGCGTTATGGCAAAGCCGAAGATACGCTTGATGGTCAGGAAGGGATGTTCGCCCTTGGCCCGGACTTTTGATTTGTTGCGGTTCTTGGCGATATCAATGTCAGTCAGAGGATGACCGCGAGAACCACGCCGATGGGT
>JAYVOQ010000120.1:0-17150 GCA_043757845.1 Hyphomicrobiales bacterium
ATTTATCAAAGCCCGCAACCATCATCAGTTGCTTATATTGCTGTGGTGCCTGTGGCAGGGCGAAGAATTTGCCGGGGTGAATGCGTGAAGGCACCAAGAAGTCGCGCGCGCCTTCAGGTGAAGACGCGGTAAGGATCGGTGTCGAAAATTCATTGAAACCGATGCCATTCATCTTCTGGCGCAAATGTGAAACCACCTTGGTGCGCGTCATGATATTTTTGTGCAAGGTCTCGCGGCGTAAATCCAAAAAGCGATATTTGAGGCGCGTGTCTTCGGGATAATCCGGCTCTCCAAACACGGGCAGTGGCAATTCGGCAGCTTGGCTCAACACTTCAATCTCGGTGGCATAGACTTCGATCAGGCCCGTAGGCATATCTTTGTTTTCCGTGCCGGCCGGGCGCAAGCGCACTTTTCCGTCAATACGGATTACCCATTCAGAGCGGACTTTTTCGGCGATCTTGAACGAGGGCGAGTCAGGGTCTGCCACCACTTGCGTCATGCCGTAATGATCACGCAAATCGATGAACAGCAAGCCGCCATGGTCGCGCACGCGGTGCACCCAGCCCGAAAGGCGGGTGGTGGTTTCGGCCTGTTCGGCGCGAAGGTCACCGCAAGTGTGGCTGCGATAGGCGTGGGTCATCCGAAAATCCTCAAATTCTGGCGCTAAAGGCCACGGGAATGGCGATTTGTCAAGAAAGGGCCGTGAACCCTGCCCTAATCCGCGTCAGCGCCTTTTCTATATCGGCCTCGCTGGCGGCAAATGACAGCCGGATTGAATTCGCTGCCCCGAAGGCTGAGCCTGGCACCGTGGTCACACCGTGAACTTCCAGCAACCAGTCGCAGAGCTGATCTGTGGTGTCGATTACGTGGTTGCCGACTTTTTTGCCGAGGAAGGCTGAGACATCAGGGAAAGCATAAAACGTTCCGGGGATGGGGCCGATTTTCACACCCTTAATTGCTCGCAGTCCTTCCAGCACCAAATCGCGGCGGTGCTTATAAATTTCCACCATGCGCTGTACATCATCGCGCGGGCCTTTGAGCGCTGCCACGGCGGCTTTTTGTACAAACATGTTGGCGCCGGCGGAGACGATGCTTTGCATCCGCCCCATGGCCACGGCCACGGGCAAAGGAGCAGCGGCATAGCCCAAACGCCAACCCGTCATGGCGAAACCTTTGGAGAAGCCATTTAATGTGATGGTGCGTTCCGCCATGCCGCGCAAAGTGCCAAAGCTCACCATTTCACCTTCGAACAAAATGTATTCGTAAATCTCATCAGATAGAACCATCAGGCGCGGATGCTTGCGAACGACTTCGGCCAAGGCCTCTAGCTCTGCCCTACTCCACACAGCACCCGTGGGGTTAGATGGTGAGTTGAGGAAAATCAATTTTGTTGCAGGTGTGATAGCGGCGGCTATGCGCGCTATGGGCGGCTTGTAGTTTTCGGTCACAGAGGATTCCACTACAACGCATTTACCGCCCGCCAGTTTCACCGAACCTTCATAAGACACCCAGTAAGGTGCCAGAACAATTGCCTCATCATCCGGGCCGATGAGTGAAAGCACGGCGTTGTTAATTGCTTGCTTGGTGCCATTCGCCAGCACAATATTGGCAGCTTGATAATTCAGCCCATTTTCAACGTGTAACTTTTCGGCAATGGCTTCGCGCAATTCTGGAATGCCCGCCACAGGTGCATAATGCGTGAAGCCCCTATCCAAAGCGTCTTTGGCCGCATTGCGGATGTTTTCCGGCGTATCGAAATCCGGCTCGCCGATGGTAAGGGCCACAATGTCTTGGCCCTTTGCCCGTAGCTCACGTGTCCTCTGTGACATGCGAATAATTGCACCTTCGTCAGCGGCTGAGGCACGGACGGAAAGCAGGGAAGTTGCGTCAAAAGTCATGCGTTTGCATATGCCAGCTTTAACTTGCCCCCTCAAGTGGACAGAGGCTAAACCCGCCCGATGAAAATGAATCACAGCATCGCCTTGCTAGCCCTCACTCTTGCCGCTTGTTCGCATGAACCGGCAGGTGTTCGCCTTACCAAGGACGTGCCCAGCGCTCCTGCCCCTGTGGCAAAAGTGGAACCTGTGTTTTACAACGGCAAAACTTATCAAGTTAGTCTTTCGCCCGCAGGCGATGGCAGCACAACTTTGAGCATTGCAGGAATGAGTGCCGCGCAAGCCAAAGACGCTATGGGCTTAGCCACGTCCAGCTTTCATCACTTTGCTTGCAAAGACAGCCAGAAGGCTATCCTCACCACACCTGCTTTTGACGGCGCTATGTGGCGTGCGTCGGCACATTGCAGCTAAAATTGCGGGTTGAGGTTGGCCTGTAAAAAGATTAGCTAGCGGAATGATATTTGACCGCGTTCTCAAGAAACTTGTAAAATCTGGCAGCCTCACCGTTACAGATTGGAAAAACCGAATTACGACATATGGAGACGGCACAGGAAAGCCCGTCCACATCAAATTTGCCACGGCGGCCACCGCTCGCAAGATCGCCATAGATCCTGATATGTATTTGGGTGAAGCCTATATGTCTGGCGATTTCAGCGTTTTGAACGGAAGTCTTTATGATTTTGTTGAACTGGCTCTGGTCAACACCGGCGGCGGTTCGGCCAATATGCACGGCACAACTTGGGCTCACCGATCCCTGTACCGTTTACGCATCGGCATCAGACGCATAGACCAAGCCAATTCAGAACGGCGGGCACGCAATAATGTTCAGCGCCACTATGATCTTTCGGGAGAACTTTATGATTTATTTCTCGACAAAGATCGGCAGTATTCTTGTGCCTATTTTGAGACTGACGACCAATCTCTCGAAGACGCCCAGCTGGCCAAGAAGCGCCATATCGCCGCCAAGTTGAACATCAAGCCGGGCATGACGGTTTTGGACATAGGCTGCGGCTGGGGCGGCATGGGCCTTTATTTAGCAGAAGTGTGTGGCGCTGTTGTAACAGGCGTTACTTTGTCAGACGAGCAACTAGCTGTGGCCAAGGCCACCGCTTCAGAGCGTGGGTTAGAAAACAATGCGAAATTTTTGTTGCAAGACTACCGAACGCTGACGGAAAAGTTTGACCGCATCGTTTCTGTGGGCATGTTTGAGCATGTAGGCGTTGGGCATTATGCAGAGTTCTTTAAGAAGTGTTCGTCGCTGTTGAAGCCAGACGGCGTCGCCCTGCTCCATTCCATCAACCGTGCCGATGGCCCCGGGGCTACGAGCGCTTGGACGAAGCGATATATTTTTCCCGGTGGCTATATTCCCGCACTTTCTGAAGTGATGCCTCACTTGGAACGTTATGGGCTTTATGTCACTGACATTGAACTGTTGCGGCTGCACTATGCCAAAACGCTTCGACACTGGTATAACCGTTTCATGGCCAATCACGATAAGGCCAAGGCACTCTACGATGAGCGTTTCTGCCGGATGTGGGAATTCTATTTGGTGGGTGCCGAACTTTCGTTCCGGCTGCTTTTGATGAATAATTTTCAAATTCAGTTTGCCCTGGATCAAAATGCTTTGCCTTTCACACGAGACTATATGATCGCCGAGGAAGCACGGTTGCGATTGGTCGAAAGTAAATCAAAGAACTACAAGCAAGTCGCGGAGCCTAAACGCGTGGTGAAGCGCCTCAAATAGCTGTCATCTCACTGTTACGTTGACTTCATATTCGCGGCGTTGCACGGAGGTTCTCACATGAAAAATGTTCTCTTTCTCTGCACGGGTAATTCCGCGCGTTCCATTTTGGCTGAGGCCATCATGGAAAAGTCCGCTGCGGGGCGGCTCAATTCGTTCAGTGCAGGTTCCAAGCCCAAGGGCGTTCCACATTGGGCTGCATTGAAATTGTTGCAATCCAAAGGCTATGAGACTTCGCATCTCCGCAGCAAAAGTTGGGATGAATTCATCGGCCCTGGTGCGGCAAAAATGGATTTCATTTTCACCGTTTGTGGTAATGCCGCGAAGGAAACTTGCCCTGTTTGGATCGGCCATCCGATGCAGGCCCATTGGGGCATTGACGATCCAGCTGATGCCATGGGCAGCGAAGCGGAAGTTTTGGCCGCATTCGAAGTGGCCTATCAACGCATGAAAGAGCGCATTGACGCATTTCTTGCTTTGCCCTTTGAGCAGTTGGATAAAGCTGAACTTAAAAAGCAAATGATTGCCATTGGTGAAATGCATGACTAACCAATACCGTTCGGCCCTATTGGCTGAGGGCCTTGGCACTTTGTTATTAGTGGCCACTGTTGTCGGCTCTGGCATTATGGCGGAACGATTGGCTGGCGGAAGCATGGCTATTGCTTTGCTGGGCAATACGATCCCGACGGGTGCCATTCTCGTTGTGTTAATTTCAATTCTTGGCCCGATCTCAGGCGCACATTTCAATCCGGTGGTTTCGGCTGCGATGGCGCATAGTGGAAACATCAGTTGGAACACAGCTCGAAACTATACCACCGTGCAAATCATTGGCGGTATCGTTGGTGCGATGTTGGCCAATGCAATGTTTGATTTGCCAATCTTTGAATTGTCTACAAAGTTGCGCGGTGGACAAGGGCAATGGATCGCTGAAGTCGTGGCAAGCTTTGGCCTTATCTTAACGATTTTTGGCGGTATTAAAAATGCGCCGCAGTCTGTCGCGATGCTTGTGGGGCTATACATCACTGCGGCTTATTGGTTTACATCGTCCACCAGCTTCGCCAACCCCGCCGTTACAATTGCACGCATGTTTTCCGATAGCTTTGCCGGAATTTCACCGCAATCGGTATTGCTTTTTATCGTTGCTCAGGCGGTTGGAGGCCTAGCGGGTTACATAACGGCCATGCATTTGTTCACGCAGCCGTAAACTTGCTTCACCCTCACAAAGCGGCTATTGATTGGCCTTAATGCAGACACAGTGGAGATTCTTGTGCAATTGAAGTCACGGTTTACATTGGGCTTAACTGCCTTCACTTTCCTTGCCTTGTCACCTGTTTCGGCCTTCGCCATGCAAGTTGACGTTATGGTCGACAAAATTTCTCAGCACATGCGTGTGATGGTGGATGGAGTGCAACAATATGATTGGCTGGTTTCAACCGGCGGCCAAGGCTTTGATACGCCTTCAGGCAACTATCACATTTTTCGCATGGAAAAAGAACATTTCTCGGCGGAGTGGGACAATGCGCCCATGCCCTATTCTATGTTCTTCACCGGCATTGGCCATGCCATTCATGGCTCATATCATGTCAAAGCCTTGGGCACGCGTGCGTCTCATGGCTGTGTGCGTTTGGCCCCCGAAAATGCTGCCGTTTTGTGGGAACTGATTACCAAAGCTGGGTTTAAGAACAACACAGTGACCATCAAAGGCGGTTTCTTTGATGGCGGGCCAAAGCTGACGACCGAAGACACCTTTCACATGACACCCAAGGAACATGGCACAGCCTTTGCGTCTCTGACCTCAATGCCTGACCCACATGCACCTTTATTTTGGTGGCAGAAGAGCAAAGTGGCAACGAAAGATGTGAAGATCAAGAAGGTCGCTGATTCAACCAAGCCTTTGAACAAAGGCAAGCATAAAAAGAAAGAAAAAGTCTTCTCTTTGTTTGGCGCTCATGAAGGCTGAGGCCTTTTAAACCACCCAGCTCAATCCACTTATCGTTGAAGTTATCCCCGCACCTGTTGTGGGGATTTTTTTTGGAGAATTACTCTGCCGCGGGCTTAAACTTCGTGACATTCGATGTTGGCTTTACAAATTTGGCCAAGCGGCCTTCCAATTCTTCCACTCTTGCCGCAAGGCCGTCCACGTCAGCGTCAACAGCAGACACGCGAGCGTCAACTGCGGCAACTTCGGGATCAAGCACTTTAGGCTCATCACGCTTGCCAACGAAGCGGCCAAAAGCCCAACTGAACAGTCGGGCCACGTCATCCATCACCACATAGAAGCTGGGCACAAAGATCAGACTGAGGAAAGTTGATAGGATCAACCCGCCAATCACAGCTGTAGCCATGGGTGAGCGGAAGGAGCCGCCTTCGCCAATGCCCAGTGCTGTTGGGAACATCCCAGCACCCATGGCAATGGTGGTCATCACGATAGGCCGTGCCCGCTTCAGACCAGAGTCAATCACCGCTTCAACCCGCTCCATTCCGGCTTTCTTTCGCTCCACGGCAAAATCCACCAGCATGATGGCGTTTTTTGCCACAATGCCAATCAGCATCAACATGCCAATGATCACCGGCATCGAAAAAGCTTGCTTGGTCAGAAGCAAAGCTAACACTACACCCCCAAGCGCCAGCGGCAGCGACAAGAGGATCGAGAAAGGCACGAAGAAGTTACGCAGCAACAGCACAAGAATGAAATACATCAGCAGAATGCCGAAGCCACCGGCAGTAATGAAGCCAGAGAAAATTTCACCTTGAATTTCAGCATCAGCGCCAGCTTGCACTGTAACTGATTTTGGCAGGTTAAGTTTCGCTGCGGTTTCTTCGATAATTTTAGTGCCGTCACCTAATTCCACGCCAGGCGGCAAATCAGCACCCACTGTGGCCTGGCGTTGGCGGTCATAGCGCTTTATTGATGATGGACCTTGGGCAACTTTCACATCCGCTACTGAGCTGAGCGGCACTGCAATCCCCTTGCTGTTGACCAAGCGCAGATTGCTGATTTCAGCCAATGAGCCCCGGGCTTTTTCAGGAATTTGCACGCGGATTGGAATTTGCCGATCGTCAATTGAGAATTTTGCAAGCAAAGGCCCAAAGTCACCGATCGTTGCCACGCGCACGGCTTGCGACATTTGTGCTGCTGTTATGCCAAGCGATGAGGCTTCAGCTGTTTTCGGGGTGATTTGAATTTCCGGCCTGTCAAGTGCGCCTTGTGCCATGGGTGCACGCAGACGACCATCTGCACGCAGTGCGGCAGCCAGCTTTTGCGCACCTTCCGACAGTGCCGCCGGATCAATGGACAGCATGTTGAACTCAACTTCACGAGCCCCACGCGGATTAATTTTGGCCCACAGCAAATCTGGAATGCTGTTCAGCTTAGGCAGTATTTCATTTTCAACATCAGACTGCTGGCGGATGCGGCCGTCCCATGCAAACTGTGGCAAGTGCAAGCGACTGGCTAAGGGATTCCACAAATTGTGCAGCAACTCAACGTCACGGTGACGTAGATTCACAAAGATGGCGGCGCGGCGCGGTTCAGTCGTGCCCGTGGGTGAGGATCCCCCCAGAACAAAAACTTGGCTGACTTCATTATTGGCCCTGATCATATCAGCCATTTTGTCTGTCACGATGCGGGTTTGTTCAAGTGTGGCGCCGGGTGGCAATTCCACTGACAGGACAAAGCGCGAAGAGTCATCTTTTGGAATGAAGCCCGACGGCAACAGCGGGAAAAGCAAGATCGCCATCCACAACACGGCAAAGCTGGTGGCAACCGTGGCGTAACTCATCAGGTTGGCATAGCCCGTTGCAGTGTGCCCATCATTGCGCGCCACACCGAACACCCGGTGAGCGATAAAGTTGAAAACCGCGCGAATGATCAACACCAGCAAAAGCGCAATGGAGCCAACCATAGCGATATTGGCCAGCATTATGAGAACGGAAATCATAATGGAAATTAAGTAGACAACGCCTGTTCCATGGATGACTGATAAAAATTCAAAACTGCCACGGGTAAGGCGAAGGCCGATGCCAGCTGCTGCTATGAGAGCAGCCCCGATCCAAAGTTTTCGCGTTACGGCTGGCGTAGCTTGCAAGTTGGAATGATGTAGCAGCCAGATATAGCTACGCATCAGCCAACCTGGCTCATGCTCTTCATGCGGCAGTTGCTTCAGTAAATAGGCAGACATCATCGGCGTAATGAGACGCGCCACGATCAGTGAGAAAAACACTGCAACAGCAACTGTTAAACCGAATTGCTTGAAGTATTGCCCCGCAATCCCACCCATGAATGAAACTGGAACAAAAATCGCAATAACCGAGAAGGTGATCGCAATTACTGCAAGGCCAATTTCGTCAGCTGCTTCCATGGAAGCCCGATAAGGCGTTTTTCCAGTTTTCATGTGGCGTGCGATGTTTTCAATTTCCACAATCGCGTCATCCACCAAAATGCCCGTGGCCAAGGTGATGGCGAGGAAGGAAACAAGATTCAACGAGAAGCCGAGCAAACTCATCGCCCAGAAAGCTGGAAAAGCCGAAAGTGGCAAGGCCAAGGCGGTGATAAAAGTGGCGCGTACATTGCGCAGGAAAATCAACACAACCAAAACAGCCAACAGCGCTCCTTCGATCAGGCCTTCCATGGCGGCTTTGTAATTGCCGTAAATAAAGTAAACTGTGTCATCAACCATGGTGAAACTGGCGGCACCTTTGGCGTCAGTGGTGATTTGGGCGATTTTATCATCCAAGCGTTTTGCCGTGTCGGTTGAGCTTGCACCCTTGGCGCGGAACACCGAGAAGGTGACAACGCCTTCACCATTATAACGTGCAAAGGTGGTTTGCTCAGCGTTGCTATCTGCAACATCACCAAGCTGGTCGATGCGCACAGCAGTGCCCGATGGTAAAGTGATTTTAGTTGATTTCAAATCGTTGATTGTTTTGGCACCACCCAAAGTGCGGATGGCCTGATCTTGGCCACCCACATTGCCTTTGCCAGCGCCGGAATCAGAATTGGTGCTGGCCACTTGGGCATTTACTTGCGCAGCGGTCACACCATAAGCCTGCAATTTCGCAGGGTCGAGGTTGATGCGGATTTCACGGTCAACGCCACCATAACGTTCCACACGGCCTACGCCGTTCAGACCTTGCACGGCGCGTTTGACTTTATCATCCACGAAATATGAAAGTTGCTCCAAAGTCATGCCGGGAGCCTTAACGGCGTAAGTGCGGATGGCCTGATTTTCAACATCCACGCTGGTGACGACGGGATCATCAACGCCGGCTGGAAGTGTGGAGCGCACGCGAGCTATTGCGTCTTTAGTGTCTTGCAATGCCTTCTGGGTTGGCACTTCAAGGCGGTATTCAACGGCCGTTGTAGATCTGCCGTCAGACATGGTTGAGGTGATGTGCTTGACGCCTGAAACGCCAGCCACAGCGTCTTCAACAATTTTAGTAACCTGATTTTCAAGCTCCGAAGGTGTGGCACCCTGCTCTGAAACTGATACAGCAATAATCGGCACATCGATATTGGGGAACTGCTCAATCGCCAAGTTCTTGAAACTGACGATGCCAACAATCGTCAGAATAACAAACAACAAGATGGGTGGAACCGGATGACGGATAGCCCAAGCCGAGAAATTAAAATTCATGGTTTATTCCATCACTGCGAAACAAGTTGAACAGGGGTGACGGCATCACCATCACGAACGAAAGAACCAGCACGCGCCACGAATACATCACCTGGCACAACACCATCGGTGATTTCGATGTCGTTGGTTCCCACAAGGCCGGTAATCACTTTGCGCACCAGCACTTTACCGTCTTTGACCAGCTGAACCGTGGGGCCATTATCTCCAAAGGTCACAGCGGTCAGTGGCAGCGCCACGCCGTCTGCGGCGGCTAAAGCAATCCGCGCGCGGCCAAATGCACCAAGTGGGATTTGTTTGTCAGATGTCACAGCAACATGGGCAATGCCAATGCGCGTTTGTTGATTCACTTGCGGTGAAATTAATTTCACTGTGCCTTCGATGGTTTTATCAAATCCATTGATTGTAACTTGCGCAAGTTGGCCAACCTTGATGCGCGGCAAATCAGATTCAGGAATTTCAGCCAGAAGCTTCACTACACCGTTAGCTACAATTTCATACATCGGGGACTTTGAACCCGAGGCAATGGCGCCAATCTGCACATTGCGTGCTGAAATATAGCCATCCACCGGGGCTTTAATTTCGGTACGGGATTTGTTGAGTTGTAAATTGGCCATCGTGGCATCAATGCCCAAGCGATCTGTTTTAGCACCTTCAAGAGAAAGATTGGCTGCGTTGAACTGCGCATGGGCCAGTTCGGCAACAGACTGTATTTGATCAAAAGTTTGCTGGGTAGCCACGCCTGATGTGCGCAGTTTTTTGGTGCGATCTAAATCGGCATCAGCTTTTTCACGGTTAATTTGGGCCTGCTCAATTTGGTTTTTGGCTTGGTCAACCGCCAAGTCATTACGCGCCAGGCTGGCTTTGGTTTGTTGGATTTGAATGTCAATCGTTGCGGAATTCAAACGGGCCAGAACTTGGCCTTTTTTTACGGTATCACCTTCTTCAGCGAGGAATTCTAAAACTGAAAGGCCTTCAATTTCAGGCGAAACCAAAACCGCTTCACCAGCAGCGAAACTTCCCGTCACATTCAAATCTTCAGCAATGGGTTTTCTCTCAGCCGTGAGCACTGAAATGGTCGGTGGAGCCGGTGTATCCGCCAAGACGAAATTTGCTGTACCTAAAAAAGCTGCTAAAACCAAGGTTGATACTGATGTGAACTTCATGTCATTTCCCTATTCCGCCGCTGTTAGTTTGGGTTTTCTCAATCGTGGGCATTGCGCTTCAAGATAGTTCAGCGCCGCGCGCAAAATACATTCGCCATAACCCATCACAAATTTTGAGCCCGCGTCACAATTTTCCATATCTTTATGAAGCTTTTTATTGGCAATGTGGGCCAGATCTTCGCTGATGTCGGCATGTTGCTTATCAATTGCAAGGTCTACATGCTCTCTGCTGACAAAATGTTGCAGCAACATCTCAAACAGAAATTCACTTTTAAATTTGTCCTTAGCAGGCAGAACTGCAAGGCTTTTGGCCAATGCGGCGCGACCACCAGCGGTAATGGCATAAACCTTCTTATCAGGCCTGCCAGATTGCTCCTCTGAGCGCACGGTCAGCAGGCCTTCAGCATTCATCTGGGTTAAAGCCGGATAAATAGAGCTAAAAGACGCGTCGATGAAATGGCTATACATGCCATCTTCGATTTCTTTCTTTAGCTCATAGCCTGAGGCTTCCTTAAAAGTCAGAACACCCAAGCAGAGCGTGCGCACGTTCATCGCCATTGACACATAAACTCGTTCTTTCCGATTTGACCTATGCCAAATCGTTATATGCCGGACTGATATACAGGGCAGGTCAGATTGTCAAGCCGAAGACTTATGCAGAGATTGCCTCAACGCGAGCGATTTGCACCTTTCCTTGCAGGGCGTGACGTCACATAACTGGTTAAAAATGTAGCTCTTGTCATCGTCGAGAACCTTCGATATGCCTTTGTCGAAGTTCTGGACACAACAGAACGCAAAGTGGGAAACAGTTACGAGGGGCGAAATTTGGAGTATTTTCTCCAGCAGTTGATTAACGGCTTAACACTGGGATCTATTTATGGGTTGATCGCCATTGGCTATACCATGGTTTACGGCATCATTGGCATGATCAATTTTGCCCATGGTGATGTTTTCATGGTGGGCAGCATCACCACATTCATCGTGCTTTTGATGCTGGGCCTTACCGGTGGCAGCGGGCCTTTCATGATTGCACTGGCTTTGGCCTTGGTCATTGCTATTTCTATGGCAGTGGCAGCCGTCTTTAACTGGACGATTGAGCGCGTGGCGTATCGGCCATTGCGCGGCTCATTCCGATTGGCCCCGTTGATTTCTGCCATCGGTATGTCGATCGTATTGCAAGAGTTTGTGCGCATCGCGCAGGAAGGGCGTTCCAAACCCATTCAGCCCATCATCAGGGGCAAAATTATATTGATGACCAAAGTGGTGGGCAATCAAGATTTCAATGTCACGCTTTCATATATGCAAATGCTTATCATTCTTTCCACACTGGTTTTAATGACTGTCTTCACTTATGTGATTCAACGCACGTCTCTGGGCCGCGCTCAACGAGCGTGTGAGCAAGATACCAAGATGGCCTCACTACTTGGCATCAATGTCGACCGCACTATCTCAATCACATTTATTCTTGGTGCCGTGCTGGCGGCTTTCGCAGGATTCATGTTTTTCATGTATTATAATGTCACCGACTTCTTTGTTGGCTTTAACGCAGGCATCAAGGCCTTCACGGCGGCGGTGTTGGGCGGCATCGGTTCTATCCCGGGGGCTATGTTGGGTGGCCTGTTAATTGGATTTATCGAAGTAATGTGGTCTGCCTATTTCTCGGTCGAATATAAAGATGTTGCCGCATTCACCATTCTTGTGTTGGTTTTGATCTTTATGCCGCAGGGCCTGCTCGGCAAACCGGAAGTGGAGAAAATCTAATCATGTCCGCTCCTGTCAAATCCGGTTCAGCCGGTGGTGATGCTAAAGTTTTATCGTCATATGAAATAGTGAAGGATCTCATCGGAACCGCGCTAATCACTTTCGCTATCCTTGTGCCGATTGTTGCCATTCGAACCCAGCTTGATCAAGGCGTGTTGACATGGCATTCGCGCTTCTGGCTGGCAGGAATGTTGGCGTTAGCGGTTGTCGGCGGACGTGGTTTGATGCATTTTTTTGTGTGGAACCCTCGCGCTGTCGCCAGCCTTGACGTCTCAGCCGCTGCTTCGCCTGTTATTGCTAAAGGCCCAAGCTTGGGTGACAGAATTGGCCCCTATGTATCGCGCGGGCTTTTGATATTCGGTTTGTTGCTGCCCGTGGTTGCGCATATTGGAAACAAAATTGGCATTGAACTGCCAAATTTCGGTGAGTTGCGCTTGGTCGATTTGGCCACCTACATTCTGATTTATGTCATGCTGGGTTGGGGCCTCAACGTGGTGGTGGGCCTGGCGGGCTTGTTGGATCTAGGTTACGTAGCTTTCTATGCCGTGGGGGCTTATTCATACGCCTTGCTTTCGACGGTTTATTTTCCGCGCTGGTTTGGCACAGGCGTTGTGCCCTTTGCCTTTTACATAACCATGCCAATTGCGGGCCTGCTTGCTGCCTGTTGGGGCATTATTCTTGGTTTTCCAGTTTTGCGCTTGCGCGGTGATTATCTTGCTATCGTAACCTTGGCTTTTGGCGAAATCATCCGATTGGTTTTGATCAATTGGTTTTCGTTCACCCAAGGCCCGCAAGGCATCAACGTGCCGAAGCTCACCTTCTTCGGGTTGCCGTTTAAGGATGTGCCGGGGGGCTTTGCAGATTTCGTGTCCACGCATTTCTTCCCACTCGCCTATAACCGCATCCAAGGTTACATTTTCCTTTATTACGTTATCCTCGCCATGGCTTTGGCAACTTATTTTGTTACCAAAAAACTACGCCGCCTGCCCATTGGCCGTGCGTGGGAAGCGCTGCGTGAAGATGAAATTGCCTGTCGCTCACTGGGCATCAACACGACGAACACTAAACTTACTGCATTTGCCATTGGCGCGATGTTCGGCGGTTTCTCAGGTTCATTCTTCGCCGCCCGTCAAGGTTTTGTATCGCCTGAGTCATTCGTTTACATTGAAAGTGCTCTGGTCCTAGCGATCGTGGTGTTGGGCGGTTTGGGCTCGCAAATCGGTATTGTATTTTCAGCCACTGCCATCATGGGATCATTCGAAGTGTTCCGCGAAATGGATTTTATGAAAGCCGTATTGCCCACCGGCACCGAGCCTATTCAGTTCCGCATGTTGGCCGTGGGCTTGGCCATGGTGTTGATGATGCGCTTCAGGCCGCGAGGCTTTGTGACCAAGCGTGAGCCCACGGTTTATTTGAAAGAAAAGAAAGCCGTCTCCGGCGATTTGGTTGCTGAGGGGCATGGTTGATGATGCGTATGTGGGATCAAAGCCCTGAGCTTGAGGTTATGCACCTCACCATGCGCTTTGGCGGTTTGACGGCCATTGGCGATCTGTCATTTAACATTGCCCGCAAGCAGATCACAGCTCTCATCGGCCCAAATGGTGCTGGCAAGACAACGGTGTTCAACTGCATCACGGGTTTTTATAAGCCCAGCGAAGGCATGTTGAAACTCACCCATGAAGACGGCAATACGTTTTTGTTGGAACGCATGGATGATTTCATGGTGAACCGCGTGGCCCATGTGGCACGCACATTTCAAAACATTCGCCTGTTCGCGGGCATGACGGTTGTCGAAAACCTGATGGTGGCGCAACACAATGCCTTAATGAATGCTTCGGGTTTTACCTTTGGCGCATTGTTTGGTTCTGCGCGCTTCAAACGTGCCGATAAAGAAGCTTTAGAAACTTCCAAAATCTGGCTGGACAAAGTGGGTTTAATTGACCGTGCTGACGATCCAGCAGGTGACCTTTCTTATGGTGCACAGCGCCGCCTTGAAATTGCGCGTGCGATGTGCACCAAGCCTCGTTTGCTTTGCCTAGACGAACCTGCCGCTGGCCTGAACCCGCGTGAATCCGATGAGTTGAACAAGTTGCTTCTTTCCATTCGTGATGATCATGGAGTGGCTATTGTTCTGATTGAACATGACATGAGCGTGGTGATGGGCATTTCCGATCACATTGTGGTATTGGACTATGGGCGCAAAATCGCTGATGGCACTCCAGATGAAATCAAGGCTGACCCCGCTGTGATCCGGGCTTATCTCGGCGTAGAAGATGAAGACGATGCGCCGCCCGAAATTATAAAAGAGGCTGCGGCCTTGCATGGTGCTGAAGTTGCAAAAGCCAAACCTGCTTCGCCTGCCAAAAAGGCATCCGCAAAGAAGGCAGTCCGCAAATGAGCAAGGTTCTGCTGCAAGGCGAAAAAGTTGAAACTTACTACGGCAAGATCCAAGCGCTGAAAGGCATAGACTTCATTGTCAATGAGGGCGAAATCGCCACCGTCATTGGGTCAAATGGCGCTGGTAAATCCACTTTGATGATGACGATTTTTGGAACGCCGCGCGCGCGCGCCGGCCGTATTATTTTTGATGGCCAAGACATCACCCAAATGCCCACTCATCAGATTGCCCATTTAGGTCTTGCGCAATCTCCTGAGGGTCGTCGCATTTTTCCGCGCATGAGCGTGTTTGAGAATTTGCAAATGGGGGCCACGGTGCGCAATTTGGAGAACCTGGACGAAGACTTGCCCAAAGTGTTCAAGCTTTTCCCGCGCCTTGAAGAACGCCGCAATCAGCGTGCTGGAACACTTTCCGGCGGTGAACAGCAGATGCTGGCCATTGGTCGCGCGATGATGGCCCGTCCGCGCCTGTTGTTGTTGGATGAACCTTCGCTTGGCCTTGCCCCCATCATCGTTAAACAGATTTTCAACGCTATCAAGGTTCTGAACGCCGAAGAAGGTCTGACAGTTTTATTGGTTGAGCAAAACGCCAACCATGCGCTGAAACTGGCCCACCGCGCCTATGTGATGGTAAATGGCCGGATCACTATGTCTGGCACTGGGGCTGAACTTCTCAAGCGACCAGAAGTGCGCGCTGCGTATTTGGAAGGAGGCCATTGATGGACTTCTTTGTCGAACAGAACCCCTATATCTTCCTCATCCTCACTGTGCTGCTGGGCGGTGGTGCGGCCTTTATGGCGGGGCGCAATCTGGCAACAAGTTGGAAGTCTCCTTGGCTGCTTTTCGGTTATATGTTGATTTTTACCTGCGGGGTTCGCTTCTTGCATTTCGCGCTGTTTGAAAATGTGCTGTTTTCTTTGAAATATTATATCAGCCACGGACTTATCATTCAGGCTGCGGCCTTTTTTGGCTACCGCCTGACAATGGCCAAACAGATGGTCGAAAAATACCCATTTGCCTATGAACGCACCAGTTTGCTTGGTTGGCGGGCAAAGCCGTAAATTATTCTGGAAGAAGCTTGGCATTTATGTCGCTTTTTCCCTATGCTTTCCCAATCCTTTTGGGCAGTATTGTCCGTAAGGGGTTGTGTACCTCCGGCCGCGCTTCTGGCCAATTAACACTTAGGGAGACTATCAAATGAAGAAACTCGTACTTGCCGGTTTGGCGATCAGCTTTGCTGCCGCCCTCTCGGCTTCATCGGCTTTGGCCGACATCACCGTTGCAACAGCTGGCCCGATCACCGGTTCGCTGGCTGCACTCGGTGAACAATATAAGCAAGGCGCCACCATGGCGGTGAATGACATCAACGCCGCTGGCGGTGTTAATGGCCAAAAGCTGAAGTTGGAAATCGGTGACGATGCTTGCGATCCAAAGCAAGCCACTGCCGTTGCCCAACAGTTCGCCCAAAAGGGTGTAACTTTCGTGGCCGGTCACTTGTGCTCTGGCTCATCGATTCCTGCTTCAAAGGTTTATGCTGAAGCTGGCATCTTGCAGATCACCCCTGCTTCCACCAATCCAAAGTTCACCGACGAAGGTGATTGGAACGTGGCCCGCGTTTGCGGTCGTGACGATGCGCAAGGCCTCGTTGCTGGTACCTTCCTTGCCAAGCATTACGCTGGCAAGAAAGTCGCCATCATTGACGACAAGTCGGCTTACGGCAAAGGCCTGGCTGATGCCACCAATGCTGCCATGACAGCTGCCGGTTTGAAGCCAGCCATCGTTGAATCCATCAACGCTGGTGAAAAAGACTATTCAGCTTTGGTTTCCAAGCTGAAAGAGGGCGGCATTGATGCTGTTTATATGGGCGGCTATCACCCAGAAGGCGCATTAATCTTGAAGCAGCTGCGTGAGCAGGGTTCCAAGGCTCAGATGCTTTCGGGCGACTCGATGAACAACAAGGAATTCTGGACAATCGCTGGTGATGCTGCCGATGGCATGATCTTCACCTTCGCTCCAGAGCCACGCAACGCTCCAGAAGCCAAAGACCTCGTCGCGAAGTTTAAGGCTGCTGGTTATGATCCAGAAGGCTACACACTGAACACTTATGTTGCCTTCCAGATGTATGCGCAAGCTGCAGCTGCCACCAAGTCAACTGATCCGAAGACGCTTGCAACTTGGCTGCGCGGCGGCAACGAAATGAAGACAGTGCTCGGCAACTTGAAGCTGGACAAGAAGGGTGACCTCATCGGCGCCAAGTACGTTTGGTATGTCTTCCACAAGGGCAACTATGCTGAAGACGATTCAATCCAATAAAAACTTGTCAGCCGTAGGCTGATGTTTGAGCCCCCGTGAAGAGTAATCTTCGCGGGGTTTTTTTGTTTATGAAAATGGCTCGTGAGCTAAACTTGGGCGCAATGCGATCGAGGAACTTTTCCGGCGATCCTAGGCAAAACCAATGAGCCTAGTTGTTTGGTCCCGACATTTGATGGTGTAATATTTTCCGTTGAATGGAGGGATGCACTATGGGCCAAGTTTTACACGGCAGCGCCACAACGAC
>JAYVOQ010000121.1:0-16568 GCA_043757845.1 Hyphomicrobiales bacterium
GTCGTAGGTTTCGAAGACGCGGTTTGAAAGCCAGTTGGCGCGCATGTACTGCCAGATGTTTTCTTGGGGGTTCAGCTCGGGTGCGCGCGATGGTAGAAAAACCAACGTTATGTTTATGGGTGGCTTGCCGCCCCACACCTGCAACCTTCACACGTTGGAAAAACATAAAAGATGCCGAAATTCAAATCTCGGCGAATGCAATGACCGAAACCACACGTGTTGGACGAGACCAAAGTTATGGGCAGAAGAAATTCCTCGCCCTTGCAGGTGTCCACTGGTAGTAGACACTGAAAATCAAGCGAGATTGGATAAGCTGAGATGGAAAATCTGGCCCAGTGGGAATCGTTTTACATCATCATAGGTCCGGCGGCGGGTGCCTTAATTGGTTTGCAATTCATTGTGATGGCGCTCATTGGTGAAAAGTCGAAGGTGCCCGAGCCGACTGCAGCTGCGGCGTTTCTCACTCCAACGATCGTCCATTTTAGCGTTGTACTTCTTGTCTCTGCTCTCGCACGCGTACCGTGGTTGGCGGTACAATATCTTTCATATGTCTGGGTATTGATAGGGGCAGCTGGATTGATCTACTGTTTGCTGACTGGTCAGCGGATGACACGGCAGAACTACTACAAGCCACAGATTGAAGACTGGATATATTATTTGGTACTACCCGCAGTCTCAAATGTGGCATTAGTCGGATCGGCTATATTCTCACTTTTCAACTTTCAAATGGCTCAATTCGGTGTAGGCGCCGCGACCCTGCTCCTACTGTTTGTTGGCATACGCAACGCCTGGGACAATGTAACATATCAGGTCCTTATACGACTGGAAACTGGTAGGAAATTGAAGAAGTAATTGGTCGCCCGTGAACAATTCACATTTCATGCCTGAGCGGTTTTTCTGAGGGCAAAGAGCACTATCTGGCCGAAGTGCAAAAAATAACTCAGCCAGTTGAGGAGAAAGCGGAAGTTGTACGCGCCCCACTCTTACAAAGGGAAGGCCATTGCGCAACCCGCCCAACAGGGCATAATCGCCACTCAAAGCTGGATAGAAATTTGGGGCAAGGTCAGATGTTACCTTCTCAAACCAATCTTTTACTGTTTGTTTGCTGAAATCGGCAAACAGGCATTAGATTTTGAAGCAAAAGCTTCTGACGGTAAAATTGACGGTATCAGCCAAATAGTTCCAGAAAATATTGTTTTATTTCAGTGTATAAATCGATCAGTTGATGATCGAGTGGGAGTGAGTGGGAGTGAGTGAATCAGCAGTCGAGCGGATAGAACGAATCAAGATGCAAGTGATCGCGGCTACACTGATAAACACGGCAGATGATGACTACATTACTGCACGTTGGTGTGCTCTAAATGGACTTCAAACTAATTTCTATTGGATGGCAGCGCAGGCATTAGAGAAGTATTCGAAAGCTATTTTAGCTGCCAATTCCGTGAACACAGTTAGCTTTGGGCACAAATTGGACCAACTGACGAGTGCCGTATTTGAGTTAGCAGGCGAATTATTGCCGAGTGAATTGGAGCCAGTTGATAAAACAAGCAATCAAGCATTGCCTAAATGCGACTCTCGAAAATTAATCCGCAAAATTGCAAATTATGGAAATCCTAACAATCGCTATCTGGAATTTGGCCATCAATATCATCACAGTGACCTATTTTCATTTGACTGCCTGATGTTTGCGTTGCGCAGGCTTATCGTCAATTTGAGCTCAAATGTGCCAACCGTCTTAGTGGCAGAGAACGGGCCGCTTAGTTATCGTCAAAAGTTGACACAAGATCCTGCTTTTCGCATCAATCACTTCCTAAATTTTGATAGTTTGCTAGAGAGTATTGAAGCAAGCGAGTTGCAACGGTGGCTACTGATTTGGAATTCACCCTTTAATCGTTTATCTCATGATCCGAAACCGATGCGACATGTCCTAACTTCTTTTCGATCAACGGCAGCAAGTAATATTCATTCGCTTCTCGAACTAAATGATGAAATTCTCGTCCGTGAAGGAATAGAGATCGCGAAATGGTTTGCCGAAAACTTCAAGATATCGAAGGAACTTCATGCAGATTTGGAGAACCGAGTTTCGATAGCAAAGCTTAGAATAGCGGAGTTGGGCAACTCATAGGCACCTTCTACCCCCTAAAGCCTGTTGCCAGTACAAACAGCTCCGCCGAGCCATCGCGCGAACTCATGGGCTTCACGTGTTTCACCGAGACGAAATCCTTCTTCATCAGCGCAAGCAACTGCCCTTCTGTGCCGCCGCGCAACACCTTGGCCAGATAGGTTCCGCCCGGTTTCAAGATCGTGCGGGCGAAATCATAGCCAGCTTCAGCAAGCGCAATAATGTTGATATGGTCAGTTTGCCGATGGCCCGTGGCATGCGCGGCCATGTCCGATAAAACGCAGTCCGCTTTTTCGCCGTCCAATGCCGCGATCAAAACCTCTGGGGCATCTTCGTCATAAAAATCTTTCTTGAAAATTGTCACGGCGGAAATGGGGTCCATGCTGTGCATGTCAATTGCCACCACTCGGCCTTTGCCATCTTCGGCCTTCACACGAAGGGCAGCCACTTGGCTCCAGCCACCGGGGGCAGCACCTAAATCAACGATGCGACCGCCAACTTTCAAGAACCTATATTTATCATCAATTTCGATCAGCTTGAAAGCCGCACGGCTGCGATAACCCAGCCGTTTGGCTTCATGCACGTAAGGGTCATTCAACTGCCGTTCAAGCCAGATTTTCTGGGCAACCGTGCGGCCCTTTCCGGTTTTCACTCGCACCTTCAATTTGCCGCTGGTTGGTTTTGATCCCTGCCCCGGTCTTGCCATTAGTTTTGCCCCCACACACCGTCAGCTTGCATCATTTGAATAAGTATTCCTTCACGCAAACCGCGGTCTGCCACGCGAATGCGCTGGGCCGGAAATGCAATCCTAATCTCTTCCAATATGGCGCAGCCCGCCAACACCAAGTCAGCACGCTCGCGCCCAATGCAGCCATTTTGAATGCGCTGCTCATGGCTCATTTTGAGGAGGCGCTTGGTCACCGCCGCCGCATCAACATTGCTCAGCCAAGAACCATCCACCTTAGCGCGGTCATAATGGCGAAGGCCCAGATGCACGCCCGCAATCGTGGTGACCGTGCCACTGGTGCCAAGGAGGTGACTGGGCACAGGTGGGTTGCCAGAAAATTGCGAAACTTCATCCACAAACGGCTGCAGCAATCGCTGCACCTCAGCCCGCATGGCCATAAACGTTTCAAATGAGATATTGCCGCCACCGTTGAGACGTTCAGATAATGTTACAACCCCAGCCGCCAAAGAAATCCACGCCTTGATCTGGTGTCGCTCCCCATCCGCTTGCATCCACATCACTTCGGTAGATCCGCCGCCAATGTCAAAAATAACCGCTGACGCAGCTCCCGTTTCAATCAACGGCGAGGCACCAGAAGCGGCCAAACTCGCTTCGGTTTGACGGTCAATAATTTCAAGCTCCAATCCCACCTCATCTGCCACACGCGCAATGAAAGCTGCCCCGTTTTCCGCTTGCCGACAGGCCTCTGTCGCAATCAAACGCTGGGGGCCAACGCCGTGCCATTTCAGCTTATTGGAACACACCCGCAAAGCTTCAATGGTGCGGTCCATCGCCGCTTCATTCAGCCGCCCCGTCAAACCCAAGCCTTCACCAAGGCGAACAATGCGCGAAAACGCATCCACCACTTCCAGCCGCTGGCCTTGCGGCCTGGCAACCAAGAGTCGGCAATTATTCGTGCCCAAATCCAGCGCGCCGTAAGGCTGTAAAAGCCCGGCGCTGGCCACAAACGGCCCGGCAAAACCATTGCCCCTGTCTGGAGCACGACGCTGAGGCGGTTTTGTCCGCCGGGCCGTGGCATCCACGATGGTAACTTTCTGGCGGGCTTGAGTTCAAAAAAATTCCAAGCTGGCCTTAAACGATTGAGTTGGGCTGACCTTACCAGATTGGCAGCAGGCGTAAACCACTTCCTCTGGGTTAACCTTTACCCTCTCTATTAACTGGGAATTGAGGTTCTTGGCCCAGAACAAGCGTTGGTTGGGGGGTGGCAGACGCGAATGCGTAGTTTTGGAAAATCTTGGTTTGGAGAAGGTTCCTTGATCGCTGAATTTGGCGAGGGTGTGGGCCAAGGTGTGGGCATGCAAAAGCAAGCCAAAGCGCTGGATGCAGCACGTGTGGACGCCGAGCTTGCCTCTAAGGCCAAATCTGAATTCATCGCCAATATGAGCCATGAATTGCGCACGCCACTGAATGCCATCATCGGCTTTTCTGACATGTTGGCCACCAAAACCACGGTTGATGGCGCCAAAGTTGTGCAATACGCCGGGTACATTCAACAAGCGGCTGAGCATTTGCTGGCGCTGATCAATTCCATTTTGGATGTATCTAAAATTCAAGCCGGACAGTTGACCGTTGAACGCGAACCAATTGACCTTGCTGCCGCACTTCAGCCTTGCCTTTTGATCACCGATGCCAAAGCCAAGGAAAAAAACATTACCATTGAGCTACACATCGACAAGCAAGTGCCCCTAATAATGGCCGATCCTCTGCGTCTCAAACAAATTCTCATCAACCTTCTCAGCAACGCCGTAAAGTTCACGCCCGATAAGGGCCTCGTTCGCTTGGACGCAAAAGTGACTTCGTTGAACGCCGTTCAAATTAGTATCACGGATTCAGGCATAGGCATGACGGCAGAAGAAATTACCACAGCCATGAGACCATTCGGCCAAGTTGAATCCGGCTTCAGCAAACGCCACGAAGGCACTGGCCTTGGTTTACCTATTGCCCATGCCCTTGCCCAACTCCATGGCGGCGAACTTACCGTCAATTCCACCAAGGGCGTTGGAACCCTCGTCAGCTTCACCATTCCTCTTGCCACCAACTCTATATCGCCAACCACATCCCATACTTCACATTAATCAAAGTAAAAAATGCCAAACACTTCAGCTTCAATAAACCATACTGAATTGCCACCAGATATTGCGCTCAGCACCGCTGAACGTATGGGGCGCATTGTGGCAGTCACAGGATCGAAGGCTGTGATCTTGCTTGATGCCCATGACCTTGTGTTTGATATTAACAAACGTGGCGCCGAAATTGGCACGCTGCTGAAAGTTGAATCAACAAATTCAATTACGTTAGCGCTTATTTCCGCACTCAGTTCTCCCATGCCGTCGAACACAGTGGGTGAAAAAGAGTTACGCATCGTTGAAGTGGAATTTATCGGTGAATTGCCGCGCCGCGCTGATGGCACTAACGCCAGTTTCCGCCGCGGTGTTTCGTCCTATCCTTCACTGGGCGATACCGTTTTCAAGGCTAATCGAGCTGAATTGGCCCTAGCTTATGCTTGTGATGCTGAAACCGCGGTTCGCGTGGGTTATATTCAGCAAGATCCATCTATTCCAGCCATGATCAAGATTGACGAAATGCTGGGCAAGCACTTTGCAATTTTGGGCACCACTGGAACCGGAAAATCTTGCACAGTGGCGCTGATTTTACGCCGCATTTTGGAAAAGAACCCGCAAGCACATATTTTGCTTCTGGATGTTCACCGCGAATATGCCCAGTCATTCAAAGGTATTTCCGAAGTCATCACACCAGACAACATGGCTTTGCCCTTCTGGTTGTTGAATTTTGATGAAGCCGTTGAAATTCTTGTTGGTGGCCAAGCAGGCCGCGAATCTGATGTTGAAATTCTACGTGAGATCATTCCGATTGCCAAAGCCCGCTTTATGGGCAATCAACGCCGCGATAAAAATGGCATGCGCCCACGCGATGCCTTGGTCGAAAATAACATTGGGGTGGACACACCCATCCCCTACCGCACGTCAGATATAATCGGCGTGCTGGAAGAATATATTGGCAAATTGGAATTGCGTGGCGAATTGGCACCTTACAAGCGCCTAAAGGCCAAGCTGGAAGCTGTAAGCCGCGATCCGCGTTACGCCTTTATGTTTGGTGGTCTCACCGTGCAGGACAATATGGCGCAAGTTCTGGCCAGGCTGTTCCGCATTCCGGTTAATGGCAAGCCCATCGCTATTCTTGAACTGGGTGGTCTGCCATCGGAAATTGTCAACGTCACCGTTTCGGTTTTGGCCCGGTTGGCCTTTGACTTTGGCGTATGGAGTGCGGGCAAAGTGCCCATCACCTTCGTGTGTGAAGAGGCGCACCGCTATGTGCCCAACGACAAAACTTCTGGCTTTGAGCCCACCAAGCGCGCCATTTCGCGCATCGCTAAGGAAGGCCGCAAATATGGCGTGTCACTTTGTATCGTATCCCAGCGCCCCGCAGAGCTTGACCCCACTATTCTGTCTCAGTGTAACACTGTTTTCTCTATGCGTCTGACCAACGAGCGCGACCAAGAAATTCTGCGCGCTGGTATTTCAGATGCGGCCGCCAGTTTGCTTGACTTTATGCCAACCATGGGTGCCGGCGAAGCCGTAACCTTCGGTGAAGGCGTAGCCCTGCCCACACGCATTAAGTTTGATCTTCTGCCCGCCAATGAGTTGCCGCGCTCTAACACGACAAGCTTTACGAAGAATTGGGCGAAGGATTTGCCGGATGACGCATTCCTTCTCGAAGTCGTAAGTCGTTGGCGGGCCCAAACCTATAATCCAGATAGCGCCAGTTATTCGATTGATGATGCGCCGACAGCTTTATCCGCGACTGTTGCACAGGCAACTTCAGCGCCACCCAACAGCGCCCTGTCAATGCAATCCGGCTTTGATGCATCGCCCCCGACACCGCGCCCGTCTATCCGGCGCGAGGTCTTTAGCATTTCAGTGCCGCCAGTGGCATCACAACCCACAGCGGCTGCGACACCAGATGACACACAGCCCAGCCTGGCCAGCCTGATCAAGCAATTTCGCATCTGATTTGGGGGTTGCGGGTGGGCGGCGGCAGGGCTATTGATCGCCCACACTGCTGATTGGGAGATCGTCTAACGGTAGGATCGCGGATTCTGACTCCGCTAGTCTAGGTTCGAATCCTAGTCTCCCAGCCAAGCCTACTGGCCTGAAGTTTCAAGCCATCCTCACAAATTTCACAACAATCCCTCGATTTTGACCAATTTTCGAAATGGGCTGGACACATTCAACCATCATAATCGGCATCGTTATCAATTCTAAACGGCAGATGAACGACGGGTTCAGCAATGGTTACATCAAAGTTTCCTAAGGTTATCCCAACATCAACGAGGGAGACAAATAAAATGATCAGCTTCACGCTGTTTATAGGTCTGATTTTAGGCTCAACCCCAGCTGCTCTGGCCCATGCCCAGCCTGATATTACCTCCGCACATTTCGACCAAGTGGTTTACTTCGATGACGACGCAAAGCTAGCTTTAGCCGAACCGAACCATCCACTCATCCTGCAAAAATGCGCCGTGGAAGATTGTTCCGACACGCCCCAAAACTGAATTTCTAATCCCAAGACGATCCCCTGCAAGCGATCATAACTTTGGACGACTGAAAAACCCTGGCATTCCCTTCCGGGGTTTTTCTTTTAGGTCACGACCAAATAGATGCAACTTAACCGCAGATGAACGCGTTATTCAGCACAGGTTCTAAAGCGGCGTGACAATGTCACCCCAAGTTCAACGCTTGAGACTGAGGAGGACAAAATGAAAACGACTTTAATGAGTTTACTTCTATCGGTTGCCTTCCTCTCGGCGGGGGCCTTTGCCGGTAACCCACACCCCAAGCCACATCATTATGACGCTGGTTTCAGCGTCGCTTACAAAACCCAGCTATAACTGGGTTGAGAAATTCGCTCTCATTTGGGCAGCGAATGCAGTGACGCAACCGGGCCGAATAATGCCCCCTCATTCGGTTTGGTTGCGTCCCTGCCGTTATCGGCGAGATTTGAACGAAAATCTGAGCGATAATCCTGAAATTGATTTTTGCAATGATAACAGCGGCATCTCGGGCATTTGCCCCAAGCCTTAGCTGATTCCATCGCAGGCCTGTGGAACTGGCCGAAGAGCATTTTGTTTAAATTCGCAGTTTGCGGACGCAACTTCTGCGCCACCGATGAATTCGGCCCACATGCTGGTGGTAACGCTGGCAAACTTGCCCGGCGGGCAGAACATATGCAGGCACTTTGATTGATTTGGAAGCGGGCAAAACCCATTCTGGCAAAGCTTCGATCAGCGGTAACACGCTCACGGTTGCGGGTTGCATTCTGGGTGGCCTGTTCTGCAAATCCGAAGCTTGGGTGCACCAGTAATCCCCTTCTATAACTTACTCTTGGAATCTCGCTAGGCTTTGTGTAGGCAAGCCCAAATCAGGGTTTCGCAAGGCATGCCAAAAAGAACCGACATTAAATCCATCCTCATCATAGGGGCGGGGCCAATCATTATAGGCCAAGCTTGCGAGTTCGACTATTCGGGCACGCAAGCCTGCAAAGCGCTGAAGGCTGAGGGGTATCGGGTTATTCTGGTGAATTCCAATCCGGCCACGATCATGACAGATCCCGACTTGGCGGATGCCACTTACATCGAGCCTATCACGCCTGAAGTTGTGGCTAAAATTATCGAGAAAGAGCGGCCTGACGCCATTCTACCAACCATGGGCGGTCAAACGGCGTTGAACACAGCGCTATCGCTCAACAAAATGGGCGTGTTGGAAAAATATGGGGTGGAATTAATCGGTGCCAAAGCTGAGGCGATCGATATGGCCGAAGACCGTGAATTATTCCGCGAAGCCATGAAGCGCATCGGCCTTGAGACTCCCCGATCCCGCCTTGCCAATGCTTCCGTCGCCAAAGACGCAGATAAAGAAGCCTATGCCATCAGGCGCGAGGCTTCAGTCGATAAAGAAGTTTTTGAACGCACATGGGCCGATGGTGAAGCAGATCGCCAGAAGAACTACCGCAGCCGCGCTTTGGTTGAAGCCTTTGAAGCCATGTTGGATGTGGGCCTGCCCTGCATCATCCGCCCCTCATTCACACTGGGCGGCACAGGCGGCGGCATCGCTTATAACCGTGAAGAATTTTTTGACATCGTGGAAAAGGGCCTTGATGCTTCTCCAACCGCAGAAGTGCTAATTGAAGAGTCAGTTCTGGGTTGGAAAGAATACGAGATGGAAGTGGTTCGCGACACAGTGGATAATTGCATCATCGTCTGCTCCATCGAAAACATTGATCCAATGGGCGTGCACACGGGTGACTCAATCACCGTGGCCCCTGCCCTCACATTGACCGACAAAGAATATCAGATCATGCGCAATGCCTCGATTGCTGTATTGCGTGAGATCGGCATTGAAACTGGCGGCTCTAATGTTCAGTTCGGCGTGAACCCCGCTGATGGTCGCTTGGTGGTGATTGAAATGAACCCCCGCGTGTCACGCTCGTCCGCACTCGCGTCAAAAGCCACGGGCTTCCCCATCGCCAAGATCGCAGCCAAACTGGCTGTGGGATACACACTTGATGAGTTGGCCAATGACATCACAGGCGGTGTCACGCCTGCAAGCTTTGAGCCGACGATCGATTACGTCGTCACCAAAATCCCCCGCTTTGCTTTTGAAAAATTCCCAGGTTCCAAGCCATACCTCACCACCGCTATGAAATCAGTAGGCGAAGTCATGGCCATTGGCCGCACTTTCCAAGAATCAATCCAGAAAGCCTTGCGCGGGCTTGAAACTGGCCTGTCAGGCTTTGACGAAATTGAGATCGAAGGCCTTGGTGAAGGCGATGACAAGAACGCCATCCGCGCCGCCCTTGCACAGCCCACCCCCGACCGCCTGCTGAAAATCGCGCAAGCCTTGCGCCACGGCACCACGGTTGAGCAAATTTTTGATGCCTGCAAATATGAGCCTTGGTTCATCCGTCAGATCGAAGAGATCGTTCACACCGAAAACCGCATCAAACAAAATGGCTTGCCCAGCGACGCGCAAAACTTCCGCAAACTCAAAGCCATGGGCTTTGCCGACAAGCGCTTGGCCAAGTTGGCAGGCACATCCGAAGCCAAAGTTGCAGCGCACCGCAAGAAATTGAAAGTGCACCCAGTCTATAAGCGCATCGACACCTGCGCCGCTGAATTCGCCTCACCCACCGCCTATATGTATTCAACCTACGAAACGGGCTTGGCAGGCGATGATGGCAATGAGGCCAAGCCTTCGGATAAACAAAAAATTATCATCCTCGGCGGCGGGCCCAATCGCATCGGGCAAGGCATTGAGTTTGATTATTGCTGCTGCCACGCGTGTTTCGCGCTGCATGATGCAGGCTATGAATCGATCATGGTCAACTGTAACCCGGAAACGGTGTCGACAGATTATGACACGTCTGATCGTTTGTATTTCGAACCACTCACCGCTGAAGATATTCTGGAAATCATCCGCACCGAACAAAGCAATGGCACACTGAAAGGCGTGATCGTGCAATTCGGCGGGCAAACGCCCTTGAAGCTTGCCGCCGCGCTCGAAGCCGCTGACGTGCCTATTCTGGGCACAACGCCAGACGCGATTGATTTGGCCGAAGACCGCGAACGTTTCTCTAAACTTGTAAAAAAGTTGAAGCTGCAACAACCTGAAAACGGCATGGCCTATTCCGGTGCCCAAGCTAAGAAAATCGCCAAGCGCATCGGCTTCCCCGTCGTCATCCGTCCATCTTATGTGCTGGGTGGCCGCGCCATGGAAATTGTGAAAGACGATGCCCAGTTGCAACGCTACATCACCGAAGCGGTTGTGGTTTCAGGTGACTCGCCCGTGCTCATCGACTCTTATCTTTCCAACGCCATCGAAGTGGACGTGGATGCGATTTGCGACGGCAAGGATGTTTTCATCGCAGGCGTGATGGAACATATTGAAGAAGCGGGCGTCCATTCGGGTGATAGCGCCTGTTCCCTGCCGCCCTATTCACTGAAAGCCCCGATCATTGCCGAGATGGAGGCGCAGACCAAAAAGCTGGCGTTGGCCCTCAAGGTTGTGGGCCTGATGAATGTGCAATTCGCAATCAAAGATGAAAAGGTTTACATCTTGGAAGTGAACCCCCGCGCCTCACGCACCGTGCCCTTTGTCGCCAAGGTGATCGGTATCCCGGTGGCCAAAATCGCTTCACGTGTGATGGCGGGTGAGAAACTGGCAGACTTCAAGTTGAAAACCAAGAAGCTCCATCATGTGGCTGTTAAAGAAGCGGTATTCCCCTTCGCGCGCTTCCCGGGCGTAGACACTTTGTTAGGCCCCGAAATGCGCTCTACGGGTGAAGTCATGGGTCTCGACATGAACTACGACATGGCCTTCGCCAAATCGCAACTGGGCGCTGGAATGCGCATTCCACTTTCCGGCACGGTGTTTGTGTCAGTGAAGGAAAGCGACCGCGCCAAAGTTCTGCCCTCAATCAAAAAGCTTGCAGAACTTGGCTTCACCATCAAAGCCTCTAGTGGCAATCACGCCTATCTGGAAGCCAAAGGTGTGCCCTCATCCAAGATCAACAAGGTGCTTGAAGGCCGCCCCCATATTGTGGATGCCATGAAAAATGGTGAGATCGCCTTAGTGCTCAACACCACTGAATCGCGCTCATCGGAATCAGATTCAAAATCTATCCGCCAAACTGCCGTGATGCAAAAGGTGCCTTATTACACCACCCTGCCCGGCATCTTGTCGGCAGTGAAAGCTATAGCCGCCCGCAAATCCAACGCCATCGAGGTGCGGCCTCTGCAGGACTATTTCCGCTAGATTGCGGTAAAACCGTTATCCACAAACAAATGCTGGCCAGTGACAAATTCGGACTCGTCGCTGGCCAAATAGAGTGCAGCACGTGCCACATCTTCTGCTTCACCCATACGGCCCTGTTGGGCGTTGATCGTCGCCGCTGAAACATCCACGCCCAGTGCCGCCAATTCCACCAATTCGCGGTTGCCATGCGGCGTGCGAATAAAGCCCGGACAAACCGTGTTACAGCGAATGTTGCGGTCGCGGTATTCAACGGCAATGGCGCGAGCAAATTGGTGGCATGCACCTTTGGTGGTGCAATAGAGAACTTCATTGGGCGTTGCCGCCACCGCTGAAATGGAAGATGTGCAAACGATAGAGCCCCGCTTGCCTGCCAACATTTGTGGAAGCACCGCCTTTGTCATAAAAAACATGCTGCGCACGTTCACATGGTGCAGCCAGTCCCACTCTTGCGTGGTCGTCTCAAGAAATGGTTTGATGACAATGGTTCCCGCGTGGTTGAACAACACGTTGATCGGCCCCAACGCTTTGGAAACGTCTGCCACTGCACGGTTTACATCTTCCTCTAACGCAACATCCGCACGTGCCACAAAGGCCTTGCCACCCGACTTCATAATATCCTGCGCCGTGGCCTCGGCCGCTTCGACATTGCGGTCAACAATGCCGACCGCTGCGCCCTCTTTAGCAAATAGCCGAGACGCTGCTCCACCCATTCCCGTGGCCCCGCCAGAGATCAGCGCCACCTTGCCCTGTAAACGTCCAGCCATAGTTACCTCCCATCAAAGCTTGCAAATTTGCCAGAAAAGGGCCACACTAAGCAAGGCCCGGCTGGGTAATTCCCAAGCCGGGTTGATTTTTCTTGCGAAATACAGTGTCTTATACCCTGCAATGGGCCGGGCCTTGTATTGTCTCTAGGGGTTTGAAATGGTTGAGAAAGTTCCGATGACGCATGAAGGCTATGCCACCATGCAAGAAGAAGTGAGAGTGATGAAGCAGGAAGAGCGCCCGCGCATCATCCACGCCATCGAAGAAGCACGCGCCCATGGTGACCTTTCCGAAAACGCTGAATATCACGCCGCCAAGGAAGCCCAAGGCTGGAACGAAACCCGCATTTCTGAGATGGAAGACAAGCTTTCACGCGCCGAAGTGATTGATCCATCCTCGCTGTCTGGCAACACCGTGAAGTTTGGCGCCAAGCTCATCCTTGTAGATCAAGACACTGAGGCTGAAGTGAAATATCAGATTGTCGGTGATTTTGAAGCCGACGTAAAAAAAGGCCGCATCTCGCTCTCCTCCCCCATCGCCCGCGCCCTCATCGGCAAAAAGCAAGGTGACAGCGTAGAAGTCAACACCCCTGGTGGTGGCAAGAGCTACGAGATCAAGAAAGTGGCTTGGAAGTGATCTGCTAGGATTAGATGGTATATGCAAACTTGATTGACAAGCTTTTGCAATGTGAAATTCAATCAAGCATATCGAAAAAATGCAAATGTGTTGCACAAAAAACACACCGACATCAGAAATAGAATTTTATAAGTAACTGATTTTTATATTTAAATCGTATTACTAGAATTTATTCACAAGATACCTATTGATTTAAACTTTGTGTCCGCGGTTGCCTCTTTTGCGCCATTATGCCATTAATCGTTTGTTAATAGAATTTAACGAGATATTAAAAGGGCAGCGGATTTAAAAAATTAATATTTGCAATGTGCGCACTTGGCGCACTGGCCACGACTTCATCGCTATGTCTTGCCGCCGATGCCATCGGTCCGCAAGCCACATACGACTGGTCGGGATTGTATTTTGGTGCGGAAGTTGGTGCGGGTATGTTTGATCCGCACTCGTCTGCGGCAAACTTAATTCAACCCACAAGCACAGGAATTGATGGCGGGTTGCGCATCGGCGCGAATTACCAAATCAACAGCATTGTATTGGGCGCGGAAGCCAATTTCGATTTGTCCTCCAACAGTGCAACAGCGTCGTGCGCTAACCCTGCATTTAAATGCAACGCCGCATCTGATTATAATGGATCCGTCAGAGCTCGGCTTGGCTTTGCAGCCGATCGCATTATGTTTTACGGCACTGGCGGCTATGGCATTGCCAACTATAAGGGCTTTACCAACAACGGCGTGAATTTTCCTGATAGCAAGCAGGTTGGTGGCTGGGTTGCGGGCGCAGGCATCGAATATGCCATGAACCAGCATTGGTTGCTAAGTGCTGAATATCTTCACTCTCAGTATGGTGCAGTAACTTTGAACTATGATGTCCCCTATCCAAGCACAGGTCCGAGCTTAGACCAAGTTATGGTTGGTATTGCTTACAAATTCTAATTCTAATTAAACTGATAAAAGGCTCCAAATTTGGGGCCTTTTTTATTGATTGCAGACGAACAAATAAATAAAGGCCGCCATCTCTGGCGACCTTTCAAATTCATCAGTCTACAGAATAACTAATTCCGCGCCTTATCCACCAGCTTATTCTTGCCAATCCACGGCATCATTTCGCGCAGTTTTGCGCCAACGGCTTCGATCTGGTGGTTGTCATTGTTGCGGCGAATGGCCTTGAAGCGAGCTGCACCTGACTTCCATTCTTGCATCCACTCGGATGTGAACTTGCCGTTTTGAATGTCATTCAGAACGCGCTTCATTTCTTTCTTGGTATCAGATGTAATGATGCGCGGGCCGGAGACATATTCGCCCCATTCAGCGGTGTTAGAGATTGAGTAGTTCATGTTGGCAATGCCGCCTTCATAAATCAGATCAACAATAAGTTTCACTTCATGCAGGCATTCGAAATAGGCCATCTCTGGCGCATAGCCCGCTTCCACCAAAGTTTCGAAGCCAGCGCGGATGAGTTCAACCAAACCGCCGCACAGAACCACTTGCTCGCCGAACAAATCAGTTTCGCATTCTTCACGGAACGAAGTTTCAATTACTCCGGAACGCCCGCCGCCTACGCCGCAAGCATAAGACAAGGCAAGATCATGAGCATTGCCCGATGCGTCTTGATGAATGGCGATGAGGCAAGGCACACCGCCACCTTTTTGATATTCGCCCCGCACCGTATGGCCGGGGCCCTTAGGTGCAATCATTATCACATCGATGGACTTCTTAGGTTCAATCAGCCCGAAGTGAATGTTCAGGCCGTGCGCAAACGCAATCGCCGCACCATCACGAATGTTGGCGGCAATGTCGTTGCGATAAATATCGGCCTGCAATTCATCAGGCGTGGCCATCATCAATAAGTCGCCCCACTTGGCAGCGTCAGCAACAGTCATCACTTTCAAGCCGTCAGCTTCCACCTTCTGGGCGGTGGGCGAACCAGCTTTAAGTGCCACGACCAGTTCCTTGGCACCTGAATCCTTCAGGTTCAGCGCATGGGCGCGGCCTTGGCTGCCATAACCAACAATGACGACTTTTTTGCCCTTGATCAGATTAACGTCGGCATCTCGGTCATAATAAACGCGCATGGAAAAACCCCTGTTGAATGATTGCGGGGGCTTAGCTGCTGGGGGGAATTAAGGCAAGCCTCATTGCCAGCCAACTGACCGCGCCGTTTCGTCACCAATTCCCGCACTCAGACTATTCGTAAATGACAGCAATGACGGCGGAACCTTCATTGTGGCTTGAGTTGTAGGCGTTGACGGCTTGGCAAGAAGCTCCGACCGTAAATACCACGGTTGATTTTGGCGCAACATTAAATGTGGCAGAAGGCGTTTCTGGCACGCTGGGCTTTGGTGCCAACACGAGCGATACCGCAGCATGGGCCGAGTTATTGTGCACCGAAACCTTCAGGTTGCCCTGACCAAAATTGTATAGAATAGTGGTAAGCGCGGCCTTAGGTGCCAAAGTAAAATTGACGGGACCCATCTTGATATGCTCCTGTAGAATTTGCCCCGGCAGATTTCATCATCCCATGCTGCGACCAATTGTCAAGGTCGCAAATGCGCAATCTCTCTTCAGAAGTCACCAATTGCGGCGCGGAATTTGCGTACTGTCTCCGCCAGCCCCAACTCCCACGCATCGGCAAAAATCGCATGCCCAATGGAAACCTCAGCCAAATTGGGCAACGCCTTCACCAGTGCTGGCAAGTTGCTCCGTGTCAGATCGTGGCCCGCATTTAGGCCAATGCCAGCTTTCTGCGCAGCTTGGCCTGTGGCAACTATTAGCTCAAACTCGCGTTTCACAGCAGCTGTCTCAAATGCGCCGCCATAAGGCCCCGTGAAAATTTCCACGCGGTCTGCACCCACTGCTTTGGCTTTTGCAGGTGCTGCACTATCAGGGTCAATAAAGACTGAAACCCGCATTCCGCCTTTTTTTATCCGCTCAATCACCGTGCCAAGAAAATTGTGTTGCGCGCCGAAATCCCAGCCATGGTCAGACGTGCTTTGCCCCGGCAAATCCGGCACTAACGTCACTTGATGTGGAAGGTGGGTTTCCACCAGCCGCAGGAAATCCTCATCCGGATAGCCTTCAATGTTGAATTCACGGCCCGGATATTGGCGCACCAAGGCCGCCAGCGGCCCCACATCGGTGCGGCGAATATGGCGCTCATCAGGGCGCGGGTGCACGGTAAGGCCCGCGGCGCCAGCCTCCAGCGCAATGCGCCCCAGATGAGGCAAATCCGGCCATGGCACATGGCGGCGATTGCGCAGATATGCGACAGCATTAAGATTGACGGACAGTTTGCAAGGCATAAGATCATCCTAGCGGTTGGCGCACAAAAATCAAACAGCCAGACTGCCGCAATCTGCCTGTCACATTGCTATAACACTAATACCAAAGGTGGTGAACTCTGACTCGTTAAGGATTCCCTCGAATCGAAAAATCTGATTCTATGGTGCGAGGAGGACTTGCATCATGGCATCAGC
>JAYVOQ010000122.1:0-16516 GCA_043757845.1 Hyphomicrobiales bacterium
AACGCAAACCAGCGTCCATCACACAATCGCACGTCAAAACAACAATTGATCAGAGGTTCCCTAAAGTAAAAATTATTCTGCAACCCAGTGCAGACCAGCCATGGTACCGCGATCTTCAATTTCAACCAGCCAAATATCGGAATCAAATTTGCGCTGTTTTTCCATATATGCACTGATCTCATCCCAAGGGGCGGGTTGCGCAAAGACTTTTCGAAATTGCCTTTCCCCTGCTTCGCTGTGCGATGGGCCTGCTGCGGGGCCCAGCAAGCTATAAGAATTATTCAGGTGATTGATCGTTACGTAAACCGCCCCGGCTTCATCTGCGCCCGCGTGGACCACCGCACCAAACTTGCCTTCACTTTGGCCGCGCCGCAACAAGGCTTCCACCCAAATGCGGGATTTAAGATGGGTCAACATTCAGAGATTCCACCGCGTTCAAACGACTTGTCATGGTTCGCCACTTTGTTTGGGACTTAACCAAGCTGCCATAAAAATTCAGCATCCGCGTACTTTCTGATCTGACCATCAGATTTTTTTAAACCACTTTGGCTTTGAGCGAAGTCGTTGCTATAGCGTTTTGCAATGACCTCGTTCTCATTTCCCAGCGGCAGCTTCGGCCACCGCGATGGCTGAGATGTTCATCACACCACGAGCGGTGACTGATCCTGTTAAAATGTGTGCTGGCTTTCTGGTGCCGAGCAAAATGGGACCCACCGACAGTGAATCTCCAAAAACCTTGATGGCTTGATAGGCCACGTTGGCAGAGGAGAGATCAGGCATCACCAATAGATTGGCTTCGCCTTGCAGACGAGAGTCTGAAAGTTTGCGCAGGCGCACTTCTTCAATCAACGCCGTGTTCAATCGCATCTCACCTTCGATTTCTAAATCGGGCTGGCGTTTGCGGATGAGGCCCAGGGCTTCACGCATTTTGACCGAGAGGGGCGTATCAAAATCTCCAAAATCAGAATGCGAAACCAAGGCCACTTTGGCTTTGAGACCGAAACGTTCCAAATGATTAACGCAGAGCTTCACCGTGTCGGAAATATCTTGGGCATTTGGGTCGGGTTGCACATGTGTGTCTGCCAGAAAGACAATGCCTCGGCTGGTTATCATCAAACTCATGGCCGCAAGTTGTTTAACACCTGGCGCCAATCCGATGATATCAAGAATGACGCGCAGCTTTGAGCGATAACGACCTTCCAGACCGCAGATCATGGCTTCGGCTTCACCTCGGTGTAAAGCCAGTGCCGCAATTACGGTGTTATTGGTGCGCACCAAGGTTCGGGCCGCATCAAGTGTTACGCCTTTGCGTCCGGCAACAGCAACATAGCTTTGCACATAGTCACGGTATCGAGGATCATCTTCCGGATTGACGATTTGAAAATCTGTGCCTGGCTTAATTGTCAGGCCATAGCGCTGCAAACGCGTTTCAATAACCGCGGGCCTGCCCACTAGAATGGGCTTGGCGAGCTTTTCTTCGATCAAAGCCTGAGCTGCACGCAACACGCGCTCATCTTCGCCATCAGCATAGATCACGCGCGACGGCGCTTTGCGTGCCGCTTGATAAATTTCACGCATGATGAAGCCAGATTTGAAAACAAACCGTTGCAGCTTGTCTTCATAAGCTTCCATATCAATGATCGGGCGCGTGGCCACACCGCTGGCCATGGCCGCCTTGGCCACCGCAGGTGCGATGCGCAAAATAAGGCGCGGATCAAAGGGTGATGGGATCAATTGGTCTTTACCAAATAAACGCGCTTCGCCACCGTAGGCTCTTGCGGCCACATCAGATGGTGCTTCGCGCGCCAAGGCGGCGATGGCCTCAATGGCGGCTTGCTTCATTTCTTCGTTGATGGTGGTGGCACCCACATCAAGTGCACCACGAAAGATATAAGGAAAGCATAAAACATTGTTGACCTGATTAGGATAATCCGAACGGCCCGTGCAGATGAAGGCATCTGGCCGCAGCGCATAAGCTTCTTCCGGCATAATTTCAGGATTGGGATTGGCGAGGGCAAGGATAAGTGGATTTTTCGCCAGTTGCATGACCATGTCAGGTTTCAACACGCCGCCAGCCGAAAGGCCGAGGAATACATCCGCACCCGCAATCACATCAGCTAGTTTTCGCGCTTTTGTGTCTTGCGCGAAGATGTCTTTCCATGGGTCCATCAACTCTTTGCGGCCTTTGTAAACCACGCCTTCCAAATCTGACACCCAGATATTTTTGGGATCAGCGCCGATAGCCACAAGTTGGTTGAGGCAGGCCAATGCGGCGGCACCTGCACCGGAGGCAACGATTTTAACTTTGCCGATTTTCTTTTTCGCTAAGGTAAGCGCGTTGGTGACGGCAGCAGCCACAATCACAGCTGTGCCGTGTTGATCATCGTGGAACACCGGGATTTTCATGCGCGCACGCAAGCGCCGCTCCACCTCGAAACACTCCGGGGCTTTGATGTCTTCCAGATTGATGCCGCCGAAGGTGGGCTCCAATGCCGCGATGGCATTAACCAATTCATCTACGTCGGTAGGCGAGACTTCAATATCAAACACATCAATATCAGCGAATTTTTTAAAGAGAACGGCTTTGCCTTCCATCACCGGCTTGGCCGCCAGCGGCCCGATGTTGCCAAGGCCCAAAACTGCAGTGCCGTTTGAGACAACGCCCACCAAATTACCTCGTGTGGTATATTTGGCGGCCAAGCTTGGATCAGCATGAATGGCTTCGCAAACAGCGGCAACGCCGGGAGAATAGGCCAGTGCCAAATCACGTTGGTTGGCCAGCGGCTTGGTTGGGCGCACTTCCAGTTTTCCGGGCCTGCCCTGCTCGTGATATAACAGAGATCCCGTTCGAACGTCATTTATTGGTTGCGCCATGATGCTTCGCTTGGTCCTTTGGTTCAATCACGGAGCCAACTTACGAAGGCCCTCATCACCTTTTAGGTGGAAACGGGTTTAGAGGCCAGATGCTGCATCAACCAGCCAATCCCAAACGGAAAGGGCGAAGCTGCGCATGGCGTAGATATGAAAACTTTCTGGCCCCGTGCAGTGGATCAAAACCGGTGTGTGATGAATGCCAGTCATTGCGTAAGCGCCCGTGCCAAAGTTGGCGCGTGAAAAATCAATAGCCGCACATGAGGCTAGAACCACCCGCGCCTTTTCGCCGAATAGGGCAATGCGGCAGCGACTGGACGAAAGGTGCGTCACCAAACTTTGTTGGGTTTCTAATTCTTTGCCGATGACCCAAATTTGGTTTTCGTTGATACGAATAAATGTGCTGCCAGCGCTTTTTTCGTTTTTTCCAAAAGCGGCTTCAACCCCTAGTTCGCGAAACAGCAGGCGCTGTGTGCCAGCATATTGAGTGAGTGTGAAGCCACCGGCTTCACGCATGATCAAACCAGTAACTTCAAATCGGGCATCTCCGCCCAGAGGGGAATGTTGCTCAAGCATTGATTCTTGTTCCATCCCTGTCGATGAAATGCGGCGACACAATACGCAAACGAACCTTTTCATTTTTCAATGGGAAGGCTGCAATGATTTCTTCGTTCTCGTGGGTCAAACCACCTTGATAAAGACCAAGCGCCACAAATATCCGCAGATCTGTGCTCCATGTCACTGATGTAATATATCCACGGCCATGGCCTTTGATCTCATCATTGCCAGCAAAAAGAATGGCGCCGCCGCGCAATTTTTTATTCGGCTCCAGCAGTTCAAGGCCCACAAGACTCCACCGCTCTGGTGACATCATATCTTCGCGTTGACGCAATATGTCGCCTACAAATTTTTTCTTGGTTGAAGCCATTTTGCCCAAGCCCAAATCATCCAGTGAATTGCGATGATCAAGCTCTAGGCCGGCCACATGGCCTTTTTCAATGCGTAAGCTGGCCAAGGCTTCAAGGCCATAGGGCTTCATGCCAAAAGATGAGCCCGCGCGTATCACATGCTGCCAGAGGCCTTGAGTGTAATTTGCCGGGCAATGAATTTCGTAAGCCAACTCACCTGAGAATGACAGGCGCAGAATGCGAATGGGAACTTTCTCATATTCAATATCCTTCACCGCCATATAAGGTAAAGTGGAATTGGATAGGTCTTCATCAGGGAAAGCATGTTCTAAAACTTGTCTTGCATTTGGGCCGGAAAGCGCCATGCCACCCCACTCATCGGTGAGCGACGTGACATAGACCTCTAAATCCGTCCAATGGCATTGCAACAGATATTCCAGCCAACTCATCACCTCGCCAGCCTGGGCTGTGGTTGTGGTCAGATAAAACTGCGTTTCAGAAATTCGACTGGTGGTGCCGTCATCTAACACCAAACCATCATCGTTCAACATCACACCATAGCGTGCACGACCAATGGGCAGTTTGGCAAAACCATTCACATAAACCCGGTTCAGAAACTCAGCGGCGTCTTTGCCCTGCACATCAATTTTTCCCAAAGTGGAAACATCTGCAATACCCACATTGCGACGCACCAGCTCCATCTCTTTGAGATAAGCTTCCTGAGGCGTTTTTCCGGCCCAGTTATAATACCAAGCCCGCTTCCACAGGCCCGCTTCAATCATGGTTGCGCCATTTTGCTCATGCCAATCTTGCAACGGTGAGCGGCGTGTGGGCCGCACGTTTTGGCCTATGCTGCGGCCAACAATGGCACCCACCGTCAACGGCGTGAACGGCGGCCGGAATGTTGTTGTACCAACTTGTTGGATTGGAACACTGCGCAAACCCGCCATCATGGAAAGTGCATTGATGTTGGAAGTTTTGCCTTGATCCGTTCCCATGCCCAAGGTGGTGTAACGCTTCAAATGCTCAATGTTAGTATAGCCTTCGTCATGGGCTTGGGCGATGTCTTTGGCGGTGACATCGTTTTGGAAATCAACAAAAGCGAAACGGCTTTTGCTTTCGGAAATGCTCGGCGAAATGGCAAAGTTGGGATCTTCTTCAAGTTTTGGCGGGCTTGTTTGGTTGATGGATTTTTTGCCCAGTGCCGCCAATACGGCGCTGGCTTGGGCGCGGCCACCCGTAATCGCGGCCAGTGTTCCAAAGCTGCCGTTACAGGCACCCGCAACATAATGGCTTTGCGCCAAGGGGCCGGGCACAAAAGCTTGAACGCTAGGGTTGAATTGCGGTTTCACGCCAAGGTGAGAGGTTAAATGCACCATTGGGCTCCAACCTCCACTCATGCCTAAAAGATCGCAGGTTAATTTCACTTGGTGTGGGCCGCCTAACATCACAGCCTCAACTTTTCGTTTTCCGGTAACGGCTGCGATCCTGCTGCCAGCAAAGACGACAACTGCGTGGCTTGCAGCTTTCGATAAAAGGTCACCCGCAATGTCGGTGCGCTCATCGGCAATCATCACTGCTGCACCAAGCCTCGCCAAATCAAAGGCAGCTTCATAAGCGCTGTCATTATTTGTGGCGATGATGCAACGCTTCTTTGGCAGCAAAGCAAAGCGATTGGCATAAGTGCGCAAGGCGGAAGCCAGCATCACCCCCGGCAGATCATTATTTTCAAACACCAGCGGTCGTTCTACCGCACCAGTTGCAAAAATAATCGTCTTTGTACGGAGTGATTCAAGAACTGTATCATCAACGGAAATGATGGCTTGGTTGTCGTCAAAAATTCCCTGCACCGTGGCACAGGAGAGAAGGCGGATGTTTTCTGCTCTGCTAAGCGTGGTCAAAGTCTGCTCTCGCCAAGTCAACAGCTCTTTGTTTTGTGAAGACAGAATGCTTCCGCCGAACTCAAAATCCTGTTCGACCAAAGTGACGCTCACACCCGTGCCAGCCAGAGCCAAGGCGGCGGCAAGACCTGCCGGGCCTGAACCAATCACCAACACATCACAGAATGCGTTGCGGGTATCATGGCGCACCGTTGAGGCTTGTGTGCCAGTTTTGCCTAAGCCTGCGGCTTTCCGAATATGCGGCTCAAAAAACATCCAACTTTTTTGGCGCAGACCCATGAAGGTTTTATAATAGAAACCAGCGCCTAAGATTGGCGCGAAAAATTGATTGATGCTTCTCAAATCAAAAGCCAAAGATGGCCAGGCGTTTTGGCTTTTGGCACGCAGGTTTTCTGTCAACTCCAAACAAGGGCCAACAACATTTGGCTGTTCGGTGCCATCTTTGCCGATGGTGAAAAGTGCATTCGGCTCTTCCGCGCCCGCACTGACTATGCCCCGCGGGCGGTGATATTTAAAGCTGCGGCCAACAAGTATTTTATTATTGGCCAACAAAGCGGAGGCCAGCGTGTCGCCAGCAAAACCTTTGAGCTTGCGGCCATTGAAGCGAAACTTCACCGGCTTTTCACGGTCGATAAATCCATTGGAGGACAGGCGCTTAAAACTCATTCGCCATCCCCTAAAATTTCATTGGTGGCGGTGTTGCGCTTTAATTTGAACCATTGACGGCAGCCCAAGGTGTGTTGCCAAAATTCTTTATGCAGGCCCTTAGGGTTTTCAAAAGTAAAAACGTATTCGTGCCAGACTTTTAAGCCAGCCGCCCCATGGGCTGGGCGCTTTTTTGAAGCGTCTCCGCCATAGCGAAATTCGCTCACCTCGCATTCACCACATTGTGGGCATGGAATTCTCATTGCTTGTACGTCCAGTTACCAATGCCTTGTTCGTCAAGTTCTTTGCCCTTCATCAGGCGATCTAGCGCGAAGCCGGCATTCAACTGATGCGCTTCATTGCGTGCAATCGTGTGGGCGAAGGTAAGACCAGAGGCAGGTGTTGCCTTAAAGCCCTGATAGCACCAACCCCCGTTCAGATAGAGACCATCAATGGGCGTGGTGCAGATGAAGGGCGAACCATCGGGCGTCATATCCACGATGCCACCCCATGATCGCAGCAAGCGCAGGCGCGACATAAAGGGCAGAAGTGACACAGCGCTTTCCATCACCTCTTTGGCTTTGAAAAATTGGCCGCGTTGGGTGTAAGTGTTGAAGCCATCAATATGGCCGCCAAACACCATGCCGCCTTTGTCTGATTGTGAAAGATAAAAAAGCTCTGCGCCCCACGCTATGACATGATGCACAATGGGCTTTACGGGTTCCGTAACGAAAGCTTGCAGAACGTGGCTTTCAACGGGCAAACGCAAACCTGCCATTTTGGCCACTTGCGATGTGTGACCCGCAACGGCGATACCCACTTTGTCTGAGAGGATGCGGCCGCGCGTGGTTTCAACGCCGGTTATTGTGTTATCTGCCTTCAGAATTCCAGTCACTTCGCAGTTCTCTATGATGTGAACGCCCAGTTGCGAAGCGGCTCTGGCATAGCCCCAGGCAACGGCATCATGGCGCACTGTTCCGGCACGGGGCTGATGCATTGCACCGAAAATGGGAAAGCGTGCGTGTTTGGAATAATCGAGATAAGGCAGTTCTTTCTCAAGCTCTTTGCGGTCTAATAGTTCAGCATCGATGCCATTGAGCCGCATAATGTTGCCGCACCTTGCGAAAGTGTCCATTTGTGTGGGGCTTACGGCGACGGCAATTCGGCCGCGGTGCGAAACCATGCAATTGAAATCTAATTCGTGGGACAGGCCTTCCCACATTTTAAGTGACTTCTCAAAAAAGGCGGTGTTGGCCCCAAGCATATAGTTGGAACGGATGATGGTGGTGTTGCGGCCCACATTGCCGGAACCAATATGACCCTTTTCCAAAACTGCGATATTTTTCAGACCATGGTTTTTTGCCAAGTAATAAGCCGTTGCCAAACCATGGCCGCCGCCGCCGATGATGATGGCGTCATAGCTGGATTTTGGCTCTGGCTTGGCCCAAGCCTCTGGCCACGGTTGCGATTTCAGCAACGCGTGTTTCAAAATCGAGAATATCGAATACCCCTTCGCCATATGCCGCCACTTAGACCAAAAGTCGCGCAGCTATGCTATAGATTTTTTCACCTGCGGACGTTCGCGCTCAGCCCATTCAGTGGATAGCCACATCAAAACACCAAAAAGCACAAACGCAATGGTGATGGGATAGAGGGTTCCGTCATAAAGCCTGCCCGCGATACCGCCCAGAATCACTGCCATCAATGAGGAGAGGAAGCCGGAAATGGCCGCAGCCATGCCCGCCACGTGGCCCATTGGCTCCATCGCAATCGCATTAAAATTACCAAACAACAGGCCGCTGCAGAAAAACGAACCCAGCAGGAAGATACCTAGAATCGGCAAGGGTGGATGGCCCGAATAAAGCACTGTGAACCCCAGCAAGCAAAACCAAACGACAAGGAAGCCGCGTAAGGCTTGCTTGGAAATGGCGCGCATGCCAACTTTGCGCACAAGATTGCCATTCACAATCATGGCCACGGCAAGGGCAATGGCGAGGCCACCGAACCACAGTGCGAATTTGTCACCCTGTTTATATTGTTCGGCGAAAATTTGCTGAGACGTGCCCAGATAAGTGGTGAAGGCTGAAAAAATGAAGCCAGAGGCCAGCGTGTAACCCATGGCGATGGGATTGCTCATCACCTGTTTGGCCCCTGACCAGAGTTCGGCCGCAGAGATCGGCCGCCTGTTTTCAGGGGCAAGCGTTTCAACTTGGCGCAGATGCAGCCAAGTGGCTGCCAATGCTGCGGCCACGAGGAAGCCGCCAAAAATATAGCGCCAACTGGCAACATAAAGCACCAGTTGGCCAATCGAAGGTGCAAAAATGGGCACCAGCATAAAGACAGACATCACGAAACTCATAATCCGCGCCATCTCTGAACCTTTGGCCCCGTCTCGCACCATGGCCAAGGCGGCGACGCGTGGTGCGGCAGCGCCGAAGCCTTGCAGCAAGCGGCCTGCCATCATCATCGGGTAATCAGTGGCAAACATACAAAGTATTGCGCCCACAGCATAAATAACCAGTCCGCTAAAAATGGCTGGTTTGCGGCCCACGGCGTCTGACATCGGGCCAAAGATCAATTGGCCAAAGGTAAGCCCCAGAAAAAAGAACAGCACTATGAATTGCCGATCATTGGGATTTGACGCATGAAGCTCTGATGCGATGGTGCCAACGGCTGGCAACATGGTATCAATCGACATGGCCACCATGGCTGTGAGAACAGCGATGAGAGCAATGAATTCATTGGGACGCGTGATTTGCATTATTCAATCTTTGTGGGAGGGTGAATTGATCGGGCACATAACATATGATGCAGATTGATGCCACCCGACGTTCCGTCAACCTAGACCCGCGTGACGCGCAGTTCTACGCGAACCCCTACCCGTTTTACCGACGCCTTCACGCAGAATGCCCGGTGTTCAAATGGCAGCAATATGGGCACTGGTGTTTTGCGCGGCATGAGGATGTGAACACGCTGCTGCGCGATCGTCGTTTTGGGCGGCAGATTTTGCATGTGGCCACGCGCGAAGAATTGGGCTGGCCAGAGATTTCCGAACATGTGCGGGTGTTTGCTGATCATGAGAAACACTCGCTGTTAGAGTTGGAACCGCCGGTTCACACGCGGTTGCGTGGGTTGATCAACCGGGCTTTTTTATCGCGCCAGATCGAGCGATTGCGGCCATTTTTGCTGAATCTATCCAACCACTTGATAGACGGTTTTCAGACACAAGATGAAGTTGAACTTTTAGAGCATTACACAACTCCCATTCCGGTTTTTATTATTTGCGAATTGCTAGGTGCACCCACTGAATTGGCCGACCAGTTTTTGGCCTGGAGCCATGATCATGTGGCCATGTATATGGCCAAGCGAGACCGGGCCATAGAGGACAAAGCCGTGAAAGCGGTCAGCGAATTTTCAGCATATATGCGTGAGCTGATTGCGCAGCGCCGCAAAAATTTGGGCTGTGATTTGCTTTCAGAATTGATACGCGCCGAGAGTGCAGGCCAGAAGCTTTCGGAGGATGAGTTGGTAACAACGGCTATTCTCATTCTCAATGCCGGGCATGAGGCCACAGTGCATTCACTGGGCAACGGCATCAAGGCAATGTTGGAACGTGGAATCACGGGGCCGATCACGCCGGAACTGGTGGAGGAAATTTTACGCTTTGATGCGCCACTGCATATGTTCACGCGTTATGCATTAGAAGATTTGGAATATGCTGGCGTGAAGTTGAAAAAGGGTGAGACGGTGGGGCTAATGTTGGGGGCCGCCAATCATGATGCCGCACGTTTTGAACAGCCTGAAATTTTTAATCCGGCCCGCACTATCAACCCGCATGTGAGCTTTGGCGCTGGCATCCACTTTTGTGTAGGCGCACCCTTGGCGCGGTTGGAAATGCTGGTGGCACTGGAGGTGCTGTTCAAGCGCTTGCCAAGATTGCGCCTTGTCGGAACACCGCAGTATAAGGACGTTTATCATTTTCACGGGCTGGATGCCTTAAAAGTCAGTTTGTAGAAGCAACAGTGGTGCGACTGCAAAAAAAGTGGTAACTTCGGCGTCCGGGGCGTTTCTTACGTGCGGAGCTGTAATGGCAACAATCGGCGATTTCACTGACGGATCATATATCGTTTGGCCAAAGAAAACACGCGAATTTCACGATCATTTTTTCGATTCGGAAGGTTGGAATCGTTTTAAATTTCGCGATGATGATATTATTATTGCAACGCATCAAAAATCTGGAACGACGTGGACACAGCAAATCGTATCACAGCTTATTTTCAACGGTGCAGAAGACAAAGACGTCCACGCCCTGTCACCATGGATTGATTTACGCACCCTCCCACCACAAATGTTCGACACATTGGAAACCCAGACGCATCGGCGCTTCGTAAAAACCCACTTGCCCGTGGATGCTTTGTTGTTTTCATCCAAAGCAAAATATATATTTATAGGTCGCGATGGCCGTGATGCGGTCTGGAGTCTCTTCAATCACCATGTGAATTCGACCGATGCGTATTTGGCGACCTTCAACCTATTGCGGGGCACTAATGACCCAGCGGAATTCTATCGCGCGTGGTTTGAACATGACGGATTTCCTTATTGGCCGATCTGGAGCAACATCCGCTCTTGGTGGAATATCCGCAGCCTACCCAATGTGAAGTTTGTGCATTTTAACGACATGAAAAAAGATCTGGCAAGATCCATTCAAGAGATTGCGAGTTTCTTAGACATTGAGACTAACCATGCAACATTCGACAAAATTGTTGAGCATTGCACATTTGATTACATGAAAGCCCACGCCAGCCAAATGGCACCACGCGGCGGAATTGCATGGAAAGATGGAGCCCAAACTTTTATCAACAAAGGCACCAACGGCCGCTGGCGCGACACGCTTACCGCTGCCGACATTGCAGCTTATGAAGTTAAAGCGCTGGCTGAACTAGGACCGGAATGCTCACAGTGGCTCGAACACGGCGGAAAAATTTGAGCGGGCGACGCGTTTGGCCCTAGCCAGCGTTCGGCAATTTGCTATTCTGAGTTCAGCCAAAAGGTGCCATGGCGGTGCCGAGCAAGAGCAACAGGAGCGGCATATGGCGAAATCCCAAACTACATTTTTTAACAATCCATTTGATGACGAACGAACGCAGGTTAAAAGCAAGGCCGCTACAATATATGCTTGCCTGATTGCAGCGAATGTTCTCGCATGGGCTTGGGCTTGGATTGCTTTTTCTGACAAGCCAGTTTTGCTGGGCACAGCGCTTCTGGCATACACATTCGGCCTTCGTCATGCCTTCGACGCGGATCACATTGCGGCTATTGACAATGTCGTTCGCAAATTGATGCAGCAGGGCAAGGCACCCTATTCTGTTGGATTTTTCTTCTCGCTCGGTCATTCAACCATCGTCATTCTTGCATCCATCGTGATTGCAGTGACGTCAGCCACATTGCAAACTCAAATGGATAAATTTCACGACATTGACGGGGTGATCGGCACGGCCGTGTCAGCCTTATTCCTTGTCGCTATCGGCCTTGCCAATCTCTTCATTCTGAAGGGCATCTGGTCTGCCTTCAAACGTGCGCGGCGGGGTGAGAAGATTGTCGATGAGGACCTTGATGCACTTTTGTCAGGCCGGGGCTTGCTGGCCCGTATTTTCCGGCCCCTGTTTCGCGTAGTATCACGCTCATGGCATATGTATCCGATCGGCTTTCTGTTCGGCCTTGGTTTTGATACTGCCACTGAGATCGGCTTGCTGGGCATTTCAGCAACCCAAGCAGTACATGGCATGTCTTTCTGGACCATCCTGATATTTCCGGCGCTGTTCACAGCGGGCATGTCCCTGATGGATACTACCGATAGCGTCCTGATGACGGGTGCATATGGGTGGGCTTTTCTAAATCCTGTGCGGAAGCTCTGGTACAATTTGACCATCACGGCGGCATCCGTTGTCGTTGCGATTTTCATTGGTGGAATCGAAGCCCTCGGGCTCATTGCCAACAAGTTGGGCCTTGACGGGGGATTTTGGAGTTTCGTGGGCGCCATGAACGACAATCTTGCCAACTTCGGCTATGCCGTTGTTGGCATCTTCCTCGCGAGCTGGATTATCTCAACCGTGATTTACCGGGCCAAAGGTTACGACAGTCTGACTGTCGAGCAACCTTAGTTTTTATCTCTTCTCACCATTTGAAGGCGGGCTGGCCCTGCCTTCATCTTTTGTGGAATAGATAACCCCCTAACCGCCTGTCATCAAGTTTTTCAACTTGGTGGTGCGCGTTGCCCTGTTCTCATCGAATGAGATCGTGCTTTTGAGTTGGCCGGATTTATCCATCAAGAAAAGCGTGGCCGTGTGATCCATCGTATAGCTGCCATCGCTGGTGGGTTCTTTTTTGTAGTAGATATGAAAGTCTCGCGCTAGTTTGGGCAACTGCTCCACGGTTGGCACAAGGCCTTCGATGCGCGGATCAAAGTTTGAAAGATAGTCTTTGATGACGGGCAGTGTGTCACGCTCAGGATCCACGGTGATAAACAGCAAGCGGAAATCCTTGGCGCTGTCGCCCAGTTCCTTGAGCGAGGCAGACATTTCAAACAGCGTGGTGGGGCACAGCTCAGGGCAATGTGCAAAGCCGAAGAAAATGCCGTAAGGCCTTCCATTTAAGGTTTGCGAATCTAACTCGCCGCCTTTGGTGGAGGCCAGTTTGAACGGTACGCCAAAAATGCCGAGATTTTGCTTCACGCCTTGGCCTGTCCATTGGCCATAAGCGATAAGGGCGAGAATGACGGCGCACAGCGCCACAATTGCCCAGATTGATTTTCGTAATGTTGACGTTGTGGCCATGCCTAGTGCTTCATCGGCATTTCAGCGCCGGGTTCAACCACTTCAAAACCCACATCCACTTTTCCAGCCTTGGCAAACTCAAAACTGCCCTTCACTTCTTCGCCCACCATAAAGGCAGACTTTAGGCCCATCATCATGATGTGGGAAGATTTGGGTTTAAGCTCAACGCTTTTTCCAGCGGGAATCATTAGACCCTTTGCCATCTCAGTCATCTTCATCACATCACCCTGCATCATCATTTCATGAATCTGCACCGTGGGCACACTTTCAATGGTGATCTTGATCAACACATCACTGGTGGTGCCTTTATTGTCGATGGTCGTATAGGCGCTGGCTACATCGGCGGAACCGATGGGCTGCCTGATCCACGGATGATGGATGACCAGTTTGCCAATTTTTATTTCGTGGGCGTGCGCGTCTGAAATGGCCGCAAAAAGCGCTGCGAAAGTGAGAAAAGTGGCGAACAGAACCTGTGTGATGGTTTTCATAAGTGCAGGTTAGCGGCTTGGCTTGGGCGGCGTCCACCGTCAGACTGTCGCGGCCAATCTGTCGTTTAATGTGCATTGGGGGGCGCAACGTGCCGCCCTTGATCACCGCACAGCGCTAAAACTGGTGAAATTCTCTCACACCGAGGCAAATATGACTGAAGAGATCACTGCCCCTGCACCTTCTGGCCGTCGCGGCCGCACTGGCGGAGGGGCCGATGCGCGCCGCGCCTTGCGCACGTCCACCGAAATTAAGCAGGCAGGCTTCATCCGCCGCAATATCAAACTTTATGAGCCTTTCACCGATGAGCAGCTTGAGCTGATTGAGCGCAATGCGGAAACGGTTTTGCAAGAAACCGGCATCGACTTCTATGAAGATGAAGAAGCGGTGCAAATGTGGAAAGACGTTGGCGCAGATGTAACAGCTTCGCCCAGTGAAGCGCGGCGCATTCGGGTACGCTTTCCCAAGGGATTAGTCCGTTCACTGATTAAAACCGCGCCGCGCGAATATGTGCAACACGCACGCAACCCTGCCAACAATGTAACAATCGGCGGCAACAACACGGTGTTTGCACCGGTTTATGGCCCGCCCTTCATTCGCAATCTGGATGAAGGCCGCCGCTATGCCACGATTGAAGATTTCCGCAATTTCGCCAAGTTGGTTTACATGTTGCCATCGCTGCATCATGCGGGCGGCACTTTGTGCGAGCCTGTGGATGTGCCCGTGCCGAAGCGGCATCTGGATATGATTTACAGCCACATCAAATATAGCGACAAACCGTTTATGTCGTCAGTGACATCTGGGGAGCGGGCGGCAGATTCGGTGGCAATGTGCGAATTGCTGTTCGGCAAAGAATTTGTTGACCAGAATTGCGTGATGACTTCACTGATCAATGCCAACTCACCCATGGTGTGGGATGGCGTAATGTTAGGGGCGTCGAAAGTTCTGGCCCGCGCCAATCAGGCTTGTGTTATTTCACCATTTATTGTTGCTGGTGCCATGTCGCCCACCACAACGGTTGGCACGCTCACGCAGATTTTGGCTGAAGCCTCAGTGGGCATTGCCTTCACGCAGCTTTGCCGCCCCGGTGCGCCCGTTGTGTTCGGCACGTTTGCAGCTTCTATGTCCATGCAATCGGGTGCCCCTACATTCGGCACACCTGAGCCGGCCTTCGTCACTTTTGGTGCTGCGCAATTGGCGCGGCGCATGGGTGTGCCATTCCGTTCCGGCGGCGGCTTATGCGGTTCAAAGATTCCAGACGCGCAAGCAGCCTATGAAAGTGCCAACACTTTGTGGCCTACGTTGTTATCGGGCGTGAACTTCTGCTTGCATGCGGCAGGGTGGCTGGAAGGCGGACTGTCGTCCGGCTATGAAAAGCTAATTATGGATGCCGATCAACTGACCATGTTCCAAAAATTTGCTGAGGGCGTGGACTTCTCGGAAAATGGCCAAGCCATGGATGCCATCCGCGAAGTGGGCCCAGGCTCGCATTATTTGGGCAGCGCACATACGCAAAAGAATTTTGAAACTGCGTTCTGGCGATCAGGCTTGGCCGATAATAATTCCTTCGAGCAATGGCAAGATGAGGGCAGCAAGGATGTAGTGGTGCGTGCCAATGCAAAGTGGAAACAAATGCTGCGCGATTATGTGGCCCCGCCACTCGATGAAGGCATAGACGAAGCACTTTTGGCCTTCATGGCTCAACGCAAGGCGGCACTCCCTGATACGATGAGCTAATTTTGCTTGCAGTAGGTTATTTATTGTAGTAACAATAATTCATGGAAATCGAATATGATCCAGCCAAGCGGGCGCAGACTTTGCAGCAGCTCGGGTTGGACATGGAAGATGCCGTCAAGGTTCTTACTGGTTCAGCGTTGACCTATTTAGACGTTCGCCGCGATTACGGCGAAGAACGCTGGATCACCGTAGGACATCTCGAAAACAGAATGGTGATTGTGGTTTGGACCCAACGCGGAAGTGCCTATCGGATCATCAGCATGAGAAAGGCGAATGCACATGAACAAGAAACCTTTGGAGACCGATTGGGTTGATCCAGATGATGCGCCAGATCTATCCACTCCAAAATGGCGGCTGCGATTTGCGACGGCGGAAATTTCGCGAGGCAGGCCGAAACTCGAGCGGCCAAAAATCTCAACAACATTGAGGCTCGATTCGGATGTGATAGCGGGCTTCAAAGCCAAGGGCCCAAAGTGGCAAACGCGCATTAATGAGGCTTTGCGTGAATGGTTGAAGAAAACTGGATAGAGCGTTTTGACTTTTCATTAGAAAAGTCAAAATTGGCTTAGGTTCTGTTGACAATCATTTCATCCAGAGCATGACGGATACGAGCGTCACGAAGGCCAGATAGTTTCGTTTTCGCTTTGCGTATCGGGTTGCGATGGCGCAGTAGTGTTTGATTTTGTTGAAGAAGCGCTCGACGAGATTACGTTCGCAGGAGAGAGCGAAATCGCATATTCGCTTGATGATGCGGTTTTCTTTCGGCGGGATGACCACATTGGCACCGCTGGCTTCGATCGCTTCAACGATCGCGTCGCTGTCATAGCCCTTGTCGCCAAGAACGCTGCCAGCCTTGACGCCATCCAGCAGAAGTCCTGCTTGCGTGAAGTCTGAGGCATTGCCCGGTGTTAGAATAAGCCGCAACGGATTGCCCCGCGCATCACACAGGGCATGCAGTTTGGTGGTCAATCCGCCGCGCGAACGGCCAATGGCTTCCGCCTCTTGGTCCCCCCTTTTGCCCCCGCACTGTGCTGGTGCGCCCGGACAATGGTGGCATCAACCATCACGTACTCAAAGTCCGGATCATCGGCCAAGACCTTGAAAAGACTCTCCCAAACATTGCTTTTGGACCATC
>JAYVOQ010000123.1:0-16469 GCA_043757845.1 Hyphomicrobiales bacterium
ATAAAGCTGGCCGGCTTTTTCTTCAAAGCGCCGGATGAGCAACATGTCTTTATAGGCTTTGAGATCCTCATCCGTTGTGAAGCCGGAATTTGAAAGATCAGCCTTCTTTGCCGTTTTTTCAGGCTTAGAGCCCTTTTTAGCCATGTAAGCAGATTTGACCGCCATAATCGCTCCCTGTTTTGGCGGCTTTATAGCAGTAAACTATTGTGGTGATTAGAGAAAAGTAAAATTAACTTAAATTTGGTTTATCTTACGGAATTGATGAATGAATCAGGGCTTTAGTAGGACGATAACATCCCCGGGCTTGCCCATATTCAGGTCATGTCGCGCCATTTCGTCAACTAAATCGGTATCCATGGTTCCGGGTTGAACCATCTTGACTCTCGTCTCGATCACTTTGCGCTGGTTGGCGACGCCGTTAAAGTCTGCCGTCAGATTTGCTAACTTATGCGTGAGCGTATCGCGGTAGTGATAGCTGCGCAGGCCATAGAAGCCTTGCCAGCACAAGTATCCCAGTAAACCCATACAGGCGAAGCTGACCAACAGTTCCATGCGGTGGCGAAAAATCACATACATAGACCCATTACAGACAATCGCACTTAACGAACCATTAACGCTGCATAGGGCGGCAGCACTTGATTTTTAACCAATATGCGCCGATCTATCATTTATGTTGTCCTCCAGCCGATTTGTCGTGGCCGTCCATGTCATGAGCTTGCTTGCCCACTATGGCAAGAACGGGCCAGTGTGTTCAGCCATCATTGCCAAAAGCGTGGACACCAATCCTGTGGTGATCCGCAGGCTGATGTCGCAGCTTGAAAGCAAAACGCTGGTAGCATCCACATCCGGCCGCGCTGGTGGCTTTGTTTTGGGCCGCCCCGCCGACGAGATCACGCTATCCCAAATCTATCAGGCGGTCGAAGATGAACAAGTGTTCCGCGTTCATCGCAGTAGCGAAAATCCGCATTGTGATACGGCCCGTCAGATATTTAAGGCGCTGATGCCCAAACTGGCCGAAGCCTCTCAAGCCATGACAGCCGCTTTATCACTCACCAAATTAAGTGACATTGCACCTATGCCACCACAGCAGGCCGTGGCTTAACTTATAGTTGAAAGACCCAAGCCTCGAAGGCTTGAGCCTCAGTATTAAGCCGCCTTAGCCCTTCAGAATAGTGCGGCCAGCAAACAAAGCGTGAGCACCAAGCTCTTCTTCAATGCGCAACAGCTGATTGTATTTCGCCAACCGATCTGAACGCGCCAGTGAGCCGGTTTTGATCTGTCCGCAGTTGGTGGCGACCGCAAGATCAGCAATGGTTGAATCTTCGGTTTCACCAGAGCGGTGCGACATCACGGCGGTGTAACCAGCTTTATGCGCCATCTCCACGGCTTCCAAAGTTTCAGTGAGTGAGCCGATCTGATTCACTTTCACCAGAATGGAATTGGCCGTGCCGCTTTTGATGCCGCGGGCCAAACGCGTGGTGTTGGTGACGAACAAATCATCGCCCACCAGCTGCGTTTTCTTACCAATTTTATCGGTGATCTTTTTCCATCCTTCCCAATCATCTTCAGACAAGCCGTCTTCGATGGAAATAATCGGATAGTCGGCAGCGAGTTTGGCCAGATAATCAACTTGCTCATCGATTGAGCGCGTTTTGCCCTCGCCTTCGTAAACATATTTGCCGCCCTTAAAGAACTCAGTGGCCGCACAATCCATAGCGAGGTAAATGTCTTTGCCTGCTTTGTAGCCCGCCTGCTCGATGGACTGCATGACAAAATCAAGGGCCGCAGTCGCAGAAGGCAAATTCGGCGCAAATCCACCTTCATCGCCTACATTGGTGTTGTGTCCGGCTTTTTTCAATGCGCTTTTCAGGGTATGGAAAATTTCTGCGCCAGCGCGAAGCGCCTCTTTGAAGCTATCTGCACCCACCGGCATAATCATAAATTCTTGAAAGTCGATCGGGTTATCGGCATGCACGCCGCCATTGATGATGTTCATCATCGGAACAGGCAAAGTGCGGGCCGCAGCACCACCGACATAGCGATAGAGTGGAAGAGCCGATGATTCAGCGGCAGCCTTGGCCACAGCCAGCGACACACCCAGAATGGCATTGGCACCCAGACGCGCTTTGTTGGGCGTGCCATCAAGGGCAATCATCGCGCGGTCAATCGCTAATTGATCAGTGGCATCCATATCAATCAGTTGATCGAAGACCTCGCCGTTCACGGCGGCCACGGCCTTGGAAACCCCTTTACCCATATAGCGTTTCTTGTCGCCATCACGAAGCTCCATGGCTTCATGGGCTCCCGTGGATGCACCCGATGGCACGGCAGCGCGGCCAAAACTTCCTTCTTCAAGCATCACATCAACTTCAACAGTGGGATTGCCACGACTGTCCAGAATTTCGCGTGCGTGAATGTCTAAAATAGCGCTCATCAGATGTCTCCAAAGGGTTGTTTGGGAGCGCTTATGAGCAGCTTCGGTGACGATTGCAAGAATTTTGAGGAGCGTACGTCAAAATCTATCAAACGCGCATAATTATCAAAGCGATTGACAAAAAATAGAGTATCCAGGTTTGTAGCGGACGCAAACCCCAATAGTTGATTTCGGGAGACTGCTATGACCATTTTTCAAAAACGCTGCACCACATTGCTATTTTTGGGCGCAATGGCACTTTTGCTCACGGGCGCGGTGCCCGGAACCCCTGACGAATGCAAAGAAGGCGCCTCTGGCGAGAAAATGCTGAGTGCCTGCACAGCCTATATCGATTCAGGTCAATACAAGGGCGCAGATTTGGCCGGTGCCTATTACTTGCGCGCCATCACACATGCAGATTTTGAGGAAAGCGATAAGGCGCAATACGATATTACGAAGGCCATCGAACTTGATCCCGGCAACGCCCAATTCTATTTTGTGCGCGGAAACATTCAGTGGGCCACAGGTTCAGCTGAGCGCAACGAAAAGGCCGTCCTCGCCGATTATGACAAGGCCATTTCATTGAAGCCAGACGTGGCATTGTATTTCGTGAGCCGTTGTTACGCTTACGCGGCACTGCGCGAAGCCCAGCCCCAAAAGGCACTTCCAGATTGTAAAAAGGCCCTCGAACTGGATCCTGAAAATGAAAACGCCGCCGCTTTGATTCAACAAGTCGAGGAAAGCGCCAAGGCAGCTCCTTAACTCGCGTGACCTAACGCATATTCCCCGTGTGCCCCAGCGAGAAGCGCCCCGGCTGTGGCCACACCGTAAGACCATGAGGTTCGATGCCAACGTTGATTTTTGTAACAGCACCATTGTCCGTGTCCAGCACATAGACCTGACCGTCAAAGCGGCCCGAGAGCCACACCTGTTTGCCGTCTGCCGTCACATTGCCCATGTCTGGGCTGCCGCCGCCGGGGATCAACCAAGTGCGCTCTACTTGTTTGCTAGCGAAATCTAAAACCGAAACGCTGCCCGGCTTTCCAGCGCGGTCCGGCATATGATTGGAGCCGCGGTTGGACACATAGATTTTTTTGCCATCGCGGCTGGTGGTCAGGCCATGAGCACCGGGCCCGGTGTGCACAAAGCCAGTTTCGAGGAACGTGTCAGAATCAATAAAATAAACGCCGTCATTCCACATATCGGTAACAAAAAAGGTTTTACCGTCAGCAGTGAGGCGCACATCCTGCGGCATGGAACCAAGCTTAGAAAGTGAAAGTTGCTCCAGCACTTTGCCATTTTTCACATCCACCTTCATCAGTTTGCCGCTGAACTCACAGGTGAACACCATGAAACTATAATCCGCTGCATAATCACCGTGATTGATGCCTTTGCAGTCAGGTGTTTCAATCGTGGATTTAAGCTCCATCGTCTGCGGGTCACGCAGTTCGAGACGGTTATAGGCTTCAGCCACAATAATGGCAGCTGACCCATCAGGTAGAAAATACATATTGTAAGGATCATTCACTGATACGGTTGCGCCAACCTTGCCCGTGGCAGCGTCAATCGGTGTCATTGATCCATGGATGGTTTGGTTGGCATTGTTGGCCACCCACAAAGTTTTCAAATCCCATGAGGGAATGATGTGCTCTGGCCCCATGCCCACTTTGATGGTTTGCACGATCTTCTGGGTGGTGATGTCAATCACACTCACCGTGTTCGAAGAATGATTGGGCACATAAACGCGTGGGCTGGCTGCAGAAACATTTGGCGAAAGCTTGTCTGCGCCAATCTCACTGTAAATATTTAAACCAGCGGGCGAAGCCGCATCGTTAGTCACAATCGGCGCTGGCGTTATAACGTCGTTGCCAACAGTGGCGGGCGCTGTAGGCGTATCTGCTTGCGCCACCAAGATTGCGGGCACAACATCACTGTTAGCAAATCGAACAAATCCACCAGAACGACAGCCTTGGCGATCTGGCGCATGGGCCGCTTGCGTTGTGCCAACAGTGGCCACCACCCACGCCGCAGCGGTCAGACCGATATTGATAAATAATTTCATTGCTCTAACGACCGCCGCGGAATTTCTCAATTTCGGTTACCGTGCCAGCCACGATCAGGTCAACGCCTTTTTGGCCTAGGCTGGCGGATGAGCGCGCCGGTGAGCCGCCATAAACACCATTGGCTGGATTGGCCGCGGCTTTATCTGCCAACTGGGCTTCGCGCACCATCTGTGGAGCCGTAGCCATTTCAAGAGAAGTATCAGCCAATGCCGCATGTGTGCCGATCTCAGCATCAGTCATGCCCGCCTGGTGAAGTGCATCAATGTATTCATTTTGCGCAATGGCATAATACTGGCGAAGCCCGATGGCTTTGCCCTTGCCCGCCCATTCTTTATTCAGCGCCGTCGCTGCCGTCACCAGATCACTTTGATAGCCACCATGATCACCAATGAATACAATATGTGTGAAGCCCCCATGACGTAACGACCGCCCCGTCTCTTCAAGCATTTTGATGAAGGTGGCATCCGTCACACTAATCGTGCCGGGGAATTTCATATGCTCCGTAGGCGGATCAATTTGCCCCTCTGGGACATAGGCAATGACCGGGGCAATTAAGGTTTTACCCAAACGTTCGGCTATCAGCTGTGCAAGGATTTTCACCCGCGCATTGTGTTTGCCCAGAGCCAAATGAGGCCCGCTCTGTTCTGTGCCCCCAATGGGTACGATCACCGTGGTGCTGCCACCGGCCACGGCATCGCTAAGCTCCATCCAAGTTAGATTTTCAAGAAATACCTCGGCGTGGGCCGGAAGAGTAGCGAAAACGCCAATAGCAGCGATGATCAAAAATTTAAACATGGCCCTTAATAGCAATTAACGCCCTCCCCCACAAATCAACTGCATGTAAGGTTAGGCCTATTTCATGGAGATTTGCAGTGGCTCTGAGGAAATCAGCTTTGCATCTTCAAAGCCTTCGCCAATAGCAGCTGTCATTGCGGCATCTGCACCTGCTTTGCTTTCAATTGGCCCAAGTTCTACGCGGTAAAGCGGGCCGTTCGCACCCACGGCTTTGACAATGCGGGTATGTCCATAAAAATGCATTTGTTGATATGCCGTGTTCGCATTGTCCAAACTATGAAATACACCAACCCTAACGATATAAGCACGGGGTTGGGCTGCCGGTGGCTCAAACGCCACTTGCAAAGGTTCAAGCGGTGGGGCAGCGGCCACAGCAAATGGCAGCTTCTTCAAACGAGGTACCGCAGGCACATTCATCGCCACAGCTGTTGCGGGCGCTTGGGCTGAAACATCATTCGACATGGCCACTAATTGACCCATAGAAGCGCCCTGTTTCATCGCTTGGTTCATGGCCAGCATATGGCCCATTGAATCGGAAATCGGAGCGGGCCCAATCAGCTTAACCCGCACCTGCGCTTTGCCTTTCAAGCGGTAACCCAAAACATCAGCGGCTCGTTTCGAAAGATCCATCACTCGTGTGCCCACAAAGGGTCCACGATCATTCACCCGCACCACAACTTGTTGGTTGTTTTCAAGATTGGTGACCAGCGCATAAGAAGGCAGCGGCAAGGTGGCATGAGCAGCGGTTAGCGTGTTCATATCAAACCATTCACCATTGGAAGTGCGGCGGCGATGAAACGCTTCGCCATACCAAGAAGCCGTACCTGTTTTGTCATAATTCGGCTGTTCCCGCGGATTGAACCAACGCCCGGCCACCTGATAGGGATTGCCCACGTGATATTGCCCCCCGCCAAAAGGAATTGCGCTGCCTTTGTAATAAGGGCTGCCCTTGCCCGCGAACGGATCCGACGAGGCGCTGGCAAAACCATGATGAAATGAAGAATGCGCGGTGTGATACGAGCAGCCAGCTAAAGACAATGTTGCAAGGGATAACGTAACAAACTTTGAACGGACAAAGCGCATGGAAAACTCCATAAAATTTTAAAGAGTTTTGCGCCCGCAGTGTAAATCTTAGGTCAAAGAACGTGGTTAAAATTTGGTGAGCTAGGCTATTGTTTAGCAACAAATGCCGCAGCGCTCAACCGTTCAAAGTTTTTCTTACCAATCTCAATGCTGAGTGCGCCCGCCTTTTGATAAAGCGCTTTGGCTTTTTCCAAATCCTTAACTGTGCCCCAGCCTTGCTCATACATTCCGCCAAGATTATTCAGCGCCCATCCATAGTTTTGATCAGCGGCTTTTTTAAACCAGTTAAACGCCTCGTCCAAGTCTCGTTCAACACCCAAACCCTTGAGCAACATGATGCCATAATTATTTTGACCCTCAGCATATCCGTGCTTAGCAGCCTTGCTAAACCACAATGCCGCAGTTTTCAGATCCTTTGGCACACCGTCGCCATTTTCCAGCATCATGCCGTAAAGATTTTGCGAAGGCGCATGGCCTTTCTGTGCCGCAGCTTGCAGCAACTTCAGCGTTGCTGCTTTATCAGCCGTCAAACCCTTAGCACCACTATTAACCAATTTGGCCAATCGGAACTGCGCATCAAGATTGCCAGCCAGCGCCGCCTCGCGGTACCATTTTGCGGCATCTAAAACGCTGACCTTCACCCCTTGGCCCAGTTCAAAGGCTTCGCCCACAGCCATCTTGGCTTCGGCATCGCCGGCCTTCGCCAATTCCATTTTTTTTGCAAAAGGCAGAAGCAGAATTTTTTGATCAAACGCCACTGCACCGCCTGCCCCCAGCGTCAGCATCAGAAAACCAACAACTGCGCTGCGAGCCGATCTCATTTGTTGCGATTAAAATTCAAGTCACGACAGATGATGAACCAACAGCCCTTTACATTAAGATGGTCACCTTCCACCGTGGCATAAGCGCGGTAGAAATCACCATCATCAGACGAATAGATTTGGCCCTTCCACGTGTTTGGCCCACTGGGCGACATGCCCTCAATTAACGGCATTCCAATCAACTGGCGTGAACGCAGCGCGCCATTTTTATTCTTCAAATCAAGTTTGGGTGTGCCGTCACCGTTATTCGGCTCTTGCAACCTAATCAAATTGGCGCACACCTGATTGCCATGGCAGGCCACAATTTTAACTGTCAAGCGACCATCGCTCAGGGTCCAATCCCCATAGGGATTTGCCAAAGACGCTTGCGCGGTGGCACTCGCAGCAGAAAGAACTATGCCTAATAAACCAAAAACAGCTAAACTTCGTAAAAACATCCTATAAAACTCCAAACTGTCTGTGCCTTTTTAGAACTTATTTTATAGCATACCCGAACATGAATGGGAGATGACTATGCCAAAAAAGAAAAACTACAAGGCGGTAAAGTTACCTGCCAAGGCGGAATGGCAAATGCGTGTTGATCTTGCGGCAGCTTTTAGGCTGGCCGCGCGTGAGCGGTGGAACGAGGCCGTGGCCAATCATTTCAGCTTGGCCACATCACCAGACGGCAAGAACTTCCTGATGAATCCGAGATGGCGACACTTTTCACACATCTGCGCCAGTGAGCTTTTACATTTGAATGTTGATGATCATGAGGCCATGCAACGGTCGGGCGCACCAGATTTGACCGCTTGGAGTTTACATGGCCGCCTTCATGCCATTCTGCCGCAAGCTCGCTGCATCATCCACCTGCACCCCCCCTATGCCACCGTGATTGCCTCTTTGGCTGATCCCGAGATCAAACCCATTGACCAAAACACTGCGCGGTTTTTCAATCGGATCGCCTTTGACATGGATTATGGTGGCATGGCCAACACGGATGACGAGGGAACCCGCATCGCTCGCAAACTGGGCAACAAGCAAATTATGATGCTGGGTAATCATGGCATTCTGGTTTGCGCGCAAACGGTGGCAGAAGCTTTTGACCTAACTTATTATCTTGAACGCGCCGCCCGTAATTTGGTTTTAGCCTATCAGACGGGCCAGCCACTACATGTGATGACTGACGCTGTTGCCGAAAAAACGGCGCAGGAATGGGAAGCCGACCGCGACCAATTCCATGCCCATTTTGCCGCGATGAAACAGCTCCTCGATCAAGAAGATAAGAGCTATCGGAAATAACTTAAATATAGCCAGCTAAGCCTTAGGCAACCGAGCGCAAGCGCAGAATATCAGCACGTAAGTCTTCCAAAGCCGGCAGCAATTTATCTTCGAAGCCGGGCTGGTGTTCAAAGGCCGCAGCCCTGTGTGCCACAGTTGTCAACTTATGCAGCAATTCGTCATAGCTCTCGGCGCGGCGTTCGGCTTTCGGTGCAGGAACCTGCTGTGATTCGAATGTAAAAGAATGACCCGCAGCTTGCTCGGCTCTATCTACCAAACGCGACACATTTTCAGACGGGCCAAAACTTGAAAGATAGCTGTTTAAATTTGCCGTTTCAATTTTATGCGCCTGTGCTGCTCGACCAAAATAACCGCTGAGTAAATCAGAATCCTTTGACATCTCAATGGCTGAACGTGATGCTGCGGCTGTGGGCTCAAGCGGCGTCTCAACTTCAGCATCAACTACTATGGGTGTTAAATCGTAAGAGCCATAAAGTTTTTCGAGCGAACTCGCGGCATTGACCACAATCGTTTCGATTGCCAAGATTGACTCATAAGCATAGTTCGAGCCGGTTTCAAAAGTCTGTGTGTGCCTATCATAGCAGCTGGAAAGAACTGCCAAAATGCCCGACGCACGCGCCAAAGCTTTACCAATTTCATCAGCCGGATGCTTTAATTCAGCAGCCATTCAAACTTTCTCCCGCCCAATTTGAATCTTTCGCCTCTTGAACATTTGTTTGGTTAATCACTTAACCTAATACCAACCAGCTGTTTTTGCGCAACTTTTTAATTCAAAGACTCATTACCCCGAATCTCTTTTGCACACTGCGGCGGATGAAATCAACCTAAAATGTGGCAGTGTTTTCAAACACGGCAAGCACTTTCAAGAAATCACCAGCCTGCACGAGAACCCTTTGCGAATGAAATGCGGTCGCTTACACTGGAATCTGGACAGCCGATATGATTCACCCGCAAGAACACAAAACCGCAGGTATCCTTTGGATGCTGGCCACTATGATATGCTTCATCGCACTTGATAGCGTGATGAAATACGCCATGCAAACCTATCCGCTTTTGCAGGTGACTTGGGGTCGGTTATTCTTTGCCACCGTTTTTGCGGCAATCTTATGCGGACGTGACCTGCCGCAACGGATCAAGACCCAGCAACCAGGATTGCAAATTTTGCGGTCGTTGCTTTTGGCTTTGACAACCGGAATTTTCAACGCTGGTATCCATCTTGAACCCCTTCCCACTGGCACCACCATTATGTTCATGACGCCCATCATCGTAACCCTTCTGTCCAGCTTATTTTTGGGTGAGCATGTGGGTTGGCGGCGCTGGTCTGGCATTGTGATAGGCTTTTGTGGGGCCTTGGTGGTGATGAAGATTTGGCAGTTTGGCACGGCCGGAATTGGCCCAGGTGTGTTGCTGTTATTTGTCGCGGCCTTCACGAATGCATCCTATCAAACGATCACCAGGCCGCTGCGCACTGAAAACCCACTCACCACACTGCTTTATTCGGCAGCTCTGGGTGCCATCGTCACAACGCTCTTCGTGCCCTCTTCTTGGGTCTGGCCAAGCGCCAGCGGCTGGGCGCTGTTTTTAGCCAGCGGATTTTTCGGTTGTCTAGGCCATTGGTGCTTGATCCGCGCTTTTAGTGCGGCACCCGCCGCCGTGATCACGCCGTTTTATTATTCATCACTGGTTTGGTCGACAATCATCGCCTTCGTTGTTTGGGGCGACGTGCCCTATTGGAATACACTGGTGGGAGCTGCACTTATTATGGGCTCTGGCCTGTACATATTTTGGCGCGAACATGTGTTGGGGCTGGCTTCCAAGCGCGAGGTGGAAACAGCATTATAATTATTTGGGATATATAATGAACGTCCCCGTACCATGCACACATAGCTTGCCCAGTGAATCGGTGACTTCGGCGGAAGCCGTCAACATGCTGCGTCCTGAATGTTGAACCTTGGCGCGGGCCGTGAGCAATCCACTCTCCATATCCACTTTACGAACATAGCTGACGTTCAAGTTCACAGTGCCAGCACCAGAGCCTTGTGGCAGTTTGGTGAGAACCGCACTTCCCAAGCTCGAATCCATTAAAGTGGCAAGATAACCGCCGTGAATGCGGAACATCGGGTTATAGAATTGATAGCTCAACTTGGCCGTCAGCACAGATGTACCGTCACCAGCTGCAATCACATTGATGTTGAGCAGTTTGCCGAAGGGATAGTTGGATCCATCCGCAACAACTGCTTGCAAGTATTCCACTCCAGCACGATTAGAAATTGCTTGGTGTGAGGCCTCTGCCGCTTTCAGAAATTCGCTTTCTTGCATCGCTACACAAGCCTGCTTTGCACCACAGCCGCTTCAATGAAAGAAGCAAACAGCGGATGCGGATCAAGCGGTTTAGATTTCAATTCGGGATGATATTGCACCCCAATGAACCACGGATGATCCGCATATTCCACCGTTTCTGGCAGTAAGCCATCTGGCGATAATCCGGAAAAAAGTAGGCCCGCCTGTTCCAAACGCGAACGATAAGCCGTATTCACTTCATAGCGGTGGCGGTGGCGCTCTGAAATGCGCGTCTCGCCATAAATTTTTGCAATATGGCTTTCGGGCTTTAACGTTGCTGTAAACGCACCAAGGCGCATCGTGCCACCCAGATCACCGCCTTTTTTGCGCAGTTCAAGTTCATTACCCTTCATCCATTCCGTCATTGTGCCCACAATCGGTTCTTTGGTTTCACCGAATTCGGTGGACGAAGCGTTCTCAATGCCGCACAGGTTTCGTGCCGCTTCAATGCAAGCCATTTGCATACCAAAACAAATGCCAAAATAGGGAACCTTGCGCGTGCGCGCAAAAGTGGCCGCCTTAATTTTGCCTTCCGATCCACGTTCACCAAACCCACCTGGAACCAAAATTCCGTGAACACCATCAAGATATGGCAGTGGGTCTTCTTTCTCAAAAATCTCGCTTTCGATCCATTGCAGATTCACTTTCACTTTATTGGCAATGCCACCATGAACCAGCGCTTCTTTAAGTGACTTATAGGCATCCAGCAGGCCCGTGTATTTGCCAACCACCGCAATCGTCACTTCGCCTTCCGGGTGAATAATGCGGTTTTGGATTTCGTCCCACCGCGACAGATCAGGGGCCCTGGCATTGGTGATGCCGAAACATTCAAGCACTGCATTATCCAGCCCCTCAGCGTGATAAGCGCGTGGCACATCATAGATATTGGCCACATCCAGCGCCTGAATAACTGCAGAGGGTCTCACATTGCAGAACTGCGCTATTTTGCGCCGCTCACTGGCTGGAATTTCACGGTCCGCCCGGCACAACAAAATATCTGGCTGAATGCCAATGGAGCGCAACTCTTTCACTGAATGTTGCGTGGGCTTGGTTTTTAATTCACCAGCAGTTGGAATATAAGGCAACAAAGTGAGGTGAATATAAATACAAGCGCCGCGTGGACTTTCTTGGCCGAATTGGCGAATGGCCTCGAAGAACGGCAAGCCTTCAATGTCGCCAACAGTTCCACCCACTTCGACCAGCACAAAATCAAAACCATCACTTTCGGCGCGAATAAAATCTTTGATGGCATCCGTCACATGAGGGATCACTTGCACCGTAGCGCCCAAATAATCGCCGCGCCGCTCTTTTGTGATGATATCTTGATAAATTTTGCCCGTGGTAATGTTGTCAAGCTTAGTGGCCGAGCGGCCCGTGAAACGCTCATAATGCCCCAAGTCCAAATCCGTTTCGGCCCCATCATCAGTCACAAACACTTCGCCATGTTGATAAGGGCTCATCGTGCCCGGATCAACATTCAGATAGGGATCAAGCTTGCGCAGCCGCACCTTATAGCCACGCGCCTGCAATACAGCGCCCAAAGCCGCTGATGCTAAACCCTTGCCGAGTGAGGAAACCACGCCGCCAGTAATGAAAATATATCGCGCCATGGGAAACCACCCTAACAACAGGCCATCACGATTCGAAGCACTGAATCGCTTTAGCCGAATAAATTTATGGAAATCCGTGAAACATTTAGCGTTTCACGGCCATTAGGAGCCTACTGGTTCGTTGGAACGGCAGGCTTGCCCTGATCAAGTTTCGGCAACAAAGCCGAACCACCGTCGCCTGTTGCAGGCGCTGTCGGAACGGCATCGCCAGCCGCAGGAGCAGTTTGTGCTGGCAAGACACTGTCTACAATCGAGCCTGCATGCTTATTGTTCAACATCGTCAGTGCAATTGAAGTTGCAAAAAAGCAGGCCGCCAAAATAGCCGTCGCTCGTGTGAGGGTGTTGCCCACCCCCCGTGATGAAAACAAACTGCCGCCCTGCCCGCCGCCAATGCCCAAGGCACCGCCTTCAGATTTTTGCAACATGACTAAAGCAATCAAGAACACGGCGATAACAAGATGAACGGCAAGAAGAATGGCCTGCATGGCTGGAGCTTTCAGTCTGAATTTATATTCTTACTAAATAGGGCCCAAGTACCTATTCTGCAAGCCTTCCAAAAAATAAAGGGCCGGAAATCCGGCCCCTCAAATCTTCTCCGAAATGAATCAAGCCGCAGCCTCTTCCTTCTTTTGCGAAGGACCAGAATCTTTGCCCTTGGCTGAAACATCGCGGTCAACAAACTCAATCACAGCAACTGGCGCGTTATCGCCCATGCGAAAGCCGGCCTTCATGATCCGCAGATAGCCGCCCTTACGATCTTTGTAGCGCTTGGCAATCACATCAAACAGCTTCTTGGCTTGTTCAATATCGCGCATTTGCGCAATGGCCTGACGGCGCGCATGAAGCCCGCCCTTCTTGCCAAGCGTCACCAGCTTTTCAACAATCGGGCGAAGATCCTTCGCCTTGGGCAGAGTTGTAACGATCTGCTCATGCTTAATCAACGAAGCAGCCATATTCGCAAACATCGCTTTGCGATGCTCGGAAGTCCGGTTGAGTTGGCGGCCTTTAAAACCGTGACGCATGATAGTCTCCTAATTCTTAAACTTAATAATGGCTTTCGAGCTTCTTAGCCAGCTCGTCGATGTTTTCTGGTGGCCAGTTCTGCACTTCCATCCCGAGGTGCAAGCCCATTTGAGCCAGAACTTCCTTGATCTCATTAAGCGACTTGCGGCCGAAATTCGGCGTGCGGAGCATCTCTGCTTCTGACTTTTGGATCAGATCGCCAATGTAAACGATGTTGTCGTTCTTGAGGCAGTTGGCCGAACGAACCGAAAGTTCCAATTCGTCCACCTTCTTGAGCAACGCCGCATTGAAGGGCAGCTCTTGGCGCACTTCTTCCACCACATGGGCCGTGGGTTCGCTGAAGTTGATGAACACGCTGATCTGGTCTTGCAAAATGCGTGCGGCATAAGCTACGGCATCTTCAGGAGACACAGCACCATTGGTTTCAACGGTCATGATCAACTTGTCATAGTCAAGGATCTGGCCTTCGCGGGTGTTTTCCACGCGGTAAGAAACGCGGCGCACGGGCGAATAGATCGAGTCAACGGGGATCAACCCAATCGGCGCATCTTCCGCACGGTTGCGATCTGCAGGCACATAGCCCTTGCCGTTGTTGATGGTGAACTCAATGCGAAGCTCTGCACCTTGGTCAAGCGCGCAGATCACATGATCTGGATTCAACACATGCACATCAGCGCTTTGCTGAATGTCGCCGGCTTTGACAAGACCAGGGCCAGTTTTCTTCAGCGTCAGGCGCTTAGGGCCCTCTGCGTGCATGGCGAAAGCAATTTCCTTGATGTTCAGGATCATATCCGTCACATCTTCGCGCACACCGGCTATGGATGAAAACTCATGCAGCACACCATCAATTTGGATGGAGGATACAGCAGCCCCCTGCAGCGATGACAGCAAAATACGGCGTAGCGCATTGCCCAGTGTTGTGCCAAAGCCGCGTTCCAGCGGTTCTGCAACGATCGTGGCGATACGCTTCTTATCCTTGCCAGATTGAATATCAATCTTGCTGGGGCGGATAAGTTCTTGCCAATTCTTTTGATTGACTTGCATGTTCATGTTCCCGTTAGCCTCCGGAAGATTAACCTTCCAAATTCGGTTATTTCAAACACGCGCGACATCAACGCCGCGCGCAAACTTAATTGTTTAGACGCGGCGGCGCTTTGGTGGGCGGCAGCCATTATGCGGGATCGGAGTAATATCGCGGATCGACGTCACCTGAAGGCCACCGGCCTGCAACGCGCGAAGGGCTGACTCACGACCCGAGCCTGGGCCAGTCACTTCCACTTCAACAGTGCGCATGCCATGCTCAATGGCTGCACGTGCTACTTGTTCACCGGCCATTTGGGCAGCATAAGGTGTTGACTTGCGTGAGCCTTTAAAACCCATTTTACCAGCCGAAGCCCAGACAATGGTGTTGCCTTGCACATCAGTGATGGTGATCATGGTGTTGTTGAACGAGGCGTTCACATGCACCATGCCGGATGATACGTTCTTGCGCTCTTTTTTGCGCGGGCGGGCAGCTTCTTTAGCCATATGAGGTAATCCTTACTTCTTCTTGCCAGCGATGGCCTTTGCGGGGCCTTTGCGGGTGCGGGCGTTGGTGTGAGTGCGCTGACCACGAACGGGCAGGCCCTTGCGGTGGCGAAGTCCACGGTAGCAGCCTAAATCCGTGAGGCGCTTAATGTTGACAGCGATTTCACGGCGAAGATCGCCCTCCACCGTATAGTCACGGTCAATAATTTCGCGGATCGCCAGAATTTCAGCATCTGTCAACTCATTGACACGTTTAGCTGCTGGAATTTTCACTTCGCCGCAGATAACCTTGGCGTTGTTTGGCCCAATGCCATTGATATAGCGCAGCGCGATTTCGACGCGCTTTGCCGTTGGAATGTTTACGCCTGCAATACGGGCCACCTTAATCTCCTTAAAAAATCAATGCCTTCTAAAGCCATCGACCAAAACCAAAACCAAACTTATTGCACCATTTAAAAGGCACAAGGCTGTGCCAAGAGAGAGTGCCCTCTCGGCCAGCCTGAAAGTTGGGTTAGAAAGTGCGCCGTCCTTAGAGGGGATTCTTCACCCCGTCAACCGGAAAGCCTTTATTCTCTAACCCTTAACTTGATCAATCACGGACAGCATCGCGGAAGTCACTTTCGCAATGTCGGCCATGCCGTCAATCACATGCAAATTGCCCTTCTGGCGATAGTATTGCACCAGAGGGGCCGTCTGCTTATTGTACACGCCCAAACGGTCGCGCACGGTCTTTTCATTGTCGTCGGGGCGGCGGTTAAATTCGGTTCCGCCACACACGTCACACACGCCAGCCAACTTCGGCTTGGCAAATTCCTCGTGATAGCCATGCCCGCATTTGGCACAGGTGTAGCGGCCGACAATGCGCTTCACCAACGCCTCATCATTCACCCTCATCTCAATCACAGCATTCAACTTTTGGCCTTTTAAATCCAGCATCTTGTCAAGTGCATCGGCTTGCGCGGGTGTGCGCGGAAATCCATCAAACACCACGCCGTTTTTAACATCGGGTTGATCCAATCGATCAGACACGATGCCGATGATCACATCGTCTGAGACGAGATCGCCCCGATCCATTATTGCTTTGGCCTTCAAACCAATGTCTGAGCCCGCAGAAATGGCAACACGCAGCATATCACCCGTTGAGAGTTGCTTGTAACCAAGTTTCTCTTCTAGAATTTTAGCTTGCGTACCCTTTCCTGCCCCCGGTGGCCCCAACAAAATTAAGTTCATCTACTGCGGCCTCGCAGCGACGACTTCTTCATCAGGCGCTCATATTGTTGCGACAGCAGATGGCCTTGAATTTGCGAAACAGTATCAAGTGTGACGGAAACAACAATCATCAAGCTCGTGCCGCCGAAATAAAACGGAATGCCGGAGTAACCCACAATCATCTCAGGGATCAAACAAATGATGCACATGTAAATGGCACCAAGCACCGTGATGCGCGTGAGAATACGGTCAAGATAATCAGACGTCTGCTCACCGGGGCGAATGCCCAAAATAAAGCCGCCAG
>JAYVOQ010000124.1:0-4328 GCA_043757845.1 Hyphomicrobiales bacterium
GCGAACCTCTTGGAGAGTTGTTTGGAGTTTGCGTTCAGCAAACTGCATGTTGCCTGCTGCAGTGTGTTGACCCGCAGTTGAGTCTTCAAATTCGTCCCGGCGCATGTCGCGAAGCAATCGCCCATCGGACATCACGAGAATACGGTCACAGGCAGCGAGCAATTCATTGAGTTCCGAGGAGATCACAATAATGGCTTTGCCCTCGCGCGCCAGTTCACGAATGAGCTGGATGATTTCGGATTTACTGCCAATGTCAATGCCTGCTGTCGGTTCATCAAAAATAATAATGCGGGGATCGGAAGCTAGCCATTTGGCCAGCACGACTTTCTGCTGATTGCCGCCAGAAAGGGTACGCACAGCCGCTGCCGCAGATGCGGTTTTGACTTTCAGGGATTTGATTTTTTCAGCTGCAAGATCACTCCACTTCTGTTTGGATATCCATCCACGTGTGCTGATGCGATCAAAAACCGAAAGGCTGATATTGTCAGCAACACTATGTTCAAGCACCACGCCTTGGCGCAGGCGGTCTTCCGGAATGAGAGCAATGCCATGGGCAATACTTGCAGCGGGATCTTTGATTTCGACTTTCTTTCCAGCCACAAATATGTCACCAGAAATTTTGGCGTCGATGCCAAACAACAATCGCGCTATCGCACTTCTGCCGCTGCCGAGAAGACCAGCAATGCCGACGACTTCTCCGGCGTGAACGGTCAGGTTCAAATCGATGGGCTTTTGAAGTCCGGAAACATTCTTGAGCTCGAGAAGAATTTCGTCGCGCCGTGTGTCTTCGCGCGTAATGCCAGACAGGCCGCGTGACTGTTTGCCAACAATATGTTCAATGATCGACGGAAGCGTGAGTTCCGAAAGTGAAGCAGTAATAACGTGTCGTCCATCACGCAAGATCGTGGCGCGATCCGCAATTTTCATGATCTCATCCATGCGATGCGACACATAGATAATGGCTACCCCTTCGGCCCTTAATTTTATCAGGAAGGCGAAAAGCTTTTCAACGTCATGGGTCGATAGAGCAGTGCTCGGTTCATCAAGAATGAGGACGCGCGCCTTCTGGGCGATGGCCTTGACGATCTCAGTCAATTGACGCTGGCCAGCACCCAGACTCCCAGCCTCTGCCGTGGGATCAACATCAACATCCAGACTTTCGAACAGCTCGGTCGCGCGCGACACGGCAATTTTGTCATTGATCAGCCCCGAGGCTGTCTTCACCTCATTGGCGAGAAAAATATTTTGCGCCACAGTCAAAGTGGGCACCAGACTCATTTCCTGAAAAATCATGGCGATGCCTGCGCGCTTTGATTCTTCGGGCGTGTGCGCGGTCAATGTATGGCCCAGAACTTCCAGCGTTCCGGAGTCTGGTTGATGAACACCGCGTAGAATTTTTAGAATGGTGGACTTGCCCGCACCATTGCCGCCGAGCAGCGCATGGATTTCGCCGGATCGTACTTCCAAGGTGACATCATCCAGAACCTTGGTCGGACCAAAGGCCTTGCCGATTCCGGTCATCTTCACGGCAATATCATGAGGTGCATTGGTCATCACGGGCTCTTTGATCCGTAGGTTAAAGGAGGGCCGAATCTGCCGCAACAGATCCGGCCCTTCAAGTGCGGGAGGCTTACTTGAAGCTCGACTTGATCTTGTCTGTTGGGGCAGCGTGATAGATTTCTTCCCAACCCTTGAGCAAGGTGTCGTGTGTAATCGGGCCAGCAGGCAAGGCCACATAGGCCGGAGCGGCTTTGCCGATCAGCGCATAGCCAGCGAGCATGGCCTCAATGATGCCAGCATCAAACGGGCGCTGTGATGCCATGCCCTTGATCATGCCGCCTTTGGCCATTTCAATGGCAACGTTTTCACCAAGATCCATATTGATAATCTTTAGATCTTCGCGGCCAGCTGCACGGGCTGCAGCCATGACACCTTCGGCAGGCACGTCCCACACGGCCCAGATCGCCTTGGTTTCAGGATGAGATGTCAGAATAGCGCCAGCGGCCTTTTCAGCATCGCCGGCAAAATCCGGACCACCAATGCCCTGTTCAGCAACAATCTTGATGTCAGGATACTGTTCGGTGATGGTCTTTTTGAAACCATCGTAACGTTGCTTGGTCACGAAGAAATCAGCGGCATGGAACACAATGCCGACTTCGCCTTTGCCACCGAGTGCCTTGGCCATCAGATGTGCCGAAGCAATGCCATTGCCGTAGTTATCGGCAGAAACTGAACTGACATAGTCAACACCAGCCTTAAAGCCTGCTGGAATGTTGTCCATGAATACGAGCTTAACGCCTGCTGCTGCAGCAGCCTTATAGGCACCGGCAGTGGCTTGGCCATCAACAGGAATTGAAACAATGATATTTGGCTTTTGCGCCATCACGGTTTCAATGTCGGCAACTTGCTTTTCTGGTTTGAAACCAGCATCCGTTACGGCGATCACTTTGATCCCCATTTTGCCAAACTGTTCTTTCAATGCAGCAGTTTGGGCATTGGTCCAATCATTGCCGCCAATGTGAAACACCAACGCAGCAGTGGCGTTCATCGCCTTGATCTTGGCCAATTCGTCGCCTGTCAATGTGACGCTCGACGCTAACGCTGAGTCTTCGCCGTTTGGACCTTTGCTGTTGACCTTGGTCATCAGTTCTTTCAATGCGGCATCCGGGTCAGTGGCAAATGCCGGAGCGGCAAAGCCTGCTACAAAAAGCGCAACAGCGGTGGCCGCGCCCAAGAACATACGTTTATTCATCATGTCAGTTTTCTCCCATTTTATGTTGACTTCAAAGCCCTGCGTTTTGCATGAACTTCAAACTGTGAATGGCCCCATCCTTAGGGTCGGGCCATGAATCAAGTTCCGTGGTAATCCAGCCATTGAAATTTATGTCTTTGATTGCTGCAATGATGGCACCGATATCGAGTGAACCTTCATCAAGAGGAGTGAAAGCGAAAGGCTTTTCTTGCCAACCCTTGAGGTGCACATAGCTGATGCGTTTTGCATGTTCGCGGATCATTGTTGGAACATCGCCGCCAGCGGCTGCGAGATGTGCTGTGTCGGGGCAAAAATCGATTGAGGTTTCCTTGAAGATTTTCCGCACTTCATTCGGGCCTTCAACAATCGTTGAGAGATGCGGATGATAATGCGCCTTCACGCCATTTTTCTTGGCAATCGTCACAACTTTTTCGAGCGCTGCGCCGAGCTTTTTAATGTCGTCACGTTTTGTGCCCTTGGCGCGCTTTGCGCCGCCACCAACAACAAAATGCTCAGCACCACATTCAGCGGCGGCAGTGGCCGCGCGTTCTAACTTGGCCAACTCTTCCGGAAGAATTTCATCGAAAATGAAGTTGGCACCTGAATATGCAGCAACAAGTTTAATGCCAGCGTTTTTGAGAATAGATTTCAGACCTTTGAAATTACCAGGCGCATAGTCCAGCAAGTTCGCATCGAAGAGTTCTGTGCCTTCATAACCTGCAGACGCAATGTCATTGATCGCCTTCTCCATATCGCCGTAAGTGCGATAGGCAAGTTGGGTAATCGAGGTCACACCAACTGCATCACCACCGAGTGGGCCCCAGCAATTGGCATGATAAGCAAGTTTGTTGGCCATGACGATTTCCCCCTTAGTTCGCAACATTGACCCAGCGTTCAGAAACACCGGATTCAAGAATGGCATCGGCGATGGCAGAAATTTTGTAGCCATCTTCAAAGTTTGGTGAAGGCAGTTTGCCGCTCACGATGGCCGAAAAGAAATCATAGCATTCGATGATCTTGGTTTCGCCATAACCGATGCCCAAGGCGGGAATAGGCCAAAGGCCTTGGCCATAAGGATGGTTCGGGCCTGTATAGATCGTGCGGAAGCCACGCGTCTCGGCGGGATCATCGGCAAACATCACCTGCACTTCGTCCATGCGCTCATAGTTGAAGGCGATAGAGCCCTTCGTGCCATGAATTTCAAAGGTGAGAAAATTGTTGCGGCCATGAGCATTGCGTGAGGCCTCGATGGAACCCACTGCACCATTTTGGAATTTCAGCAGCGTGATCATTTCATCATCAACGTCGACCATGCCTATGGGGCCCGCCCCAGACTTGTCAGAAGCACCAAGCTTATCCAAGCCACCTGACTGCAATGGACGTTCTGGAATGTAGGTCTTCACGATGGCATTCACGGCGCTAACTTCACCCACCAAATAACGGGCAAAATCGAGAACATGGGTGCCAATGTCACCCACAGTGCCAGAGCCAGCAACCTTCTTCTGAAAGCGCCAGGACAAAGGACCATTCGGATCAGCGGACCAATCTTGCAAATAGGTGCCACGGAAGTTCAGGA
>JAYVOQ010000125.1:0-50794 GCA_043757845.1 Hyphomicrobiales bacterium
GCGTGGCGAAACCTCATCGCCAAGCCAAACACAATCACATCAATAGGACTGCGCGATTGGGCAAACGTCAGTCGATCTCAATGACCTTTGGTATAATTCCCTGTTCCCATAGCTAGGGAATTTGTGGGCTAAGCCTTCGAAAATGCAACGCGATTAGGGGCGGCTGAACCGCTCAATTCCCCAGATTCCTCGAAACTCCCTGAATTTTTCCTGTTACCAGGGAATTTAAGCCAGAGACGGGTTCGCTACAGACTGCGTCCACCACCATTCAGCTGCTTCATTGATAATCCTCTGCACTTCTGGCCGACAAGAGCCGCAGCCCATGCCTGCACTACTTTTTTCGCAAATTGCCTTAAGTGAAGCGCCGGCTATTTCATACGCGGCACGCTTTATGACGTTGAGGCCCACACCATTGCAGGCGCAGATGATCGGCCCAATATCAAGGCCTGCTTCTGCCGGGCGACCCGCCAAGATTTGTTCTGCAAGAACTTGAACATTGAGTTGTTGGTTAAGCCAGGCCCGACTGACGGTTGGCGCATGACGAGAGGCAAAGAATGCAAATTGCAGAGCGCCCTCCTTTCTGGCTACGCAGCGGAAAGACGAACCATCCCCACTGACAACAGTCGAGATATCAAAATTTTCCGCCGGCAAAAAATTTGTTATAAATTCCATCCAGCTTTTTGGTGTTACAACGCCAGCGCATTCAAATGCCGTGCCACCAGATATGGGCGACTTTGCCCAATAGGCTGTGTTCAATGCTACGGCTCCACAAGCAATACCACAGCCCAACCACTCAAAAGATTTTTTGCGGATTGAAACGCTAGATGATTTTAGTGCCGGTTGGCCGCTGTGTGGGTCAACATGGGCCACAGTATTGCTGTTGGCCAAGCCTTGGGAGGCAAAGCTGGAATTCCAATGCATCGGTTGAAACACATCATAGGCTTGCACCGCATCGCTCACTAAAACGCGCGTGATGCACTGACCTTGGCTCGAGGTAATTTCAACGAGATCTGAATCTTCCAATTTGAGACGGGCCGCATCTGCGACAGAAATTTCAACAAATGGTTCAGCCCGGTGGGTGAAGAGTTTCGGTACTAGGCCAGTGCGCGTCATGGTGTGCCACTGATCGCGAATGCGCCCAGTGTTGAGGGTGAATTGTGTTTGCGGAAAGTCACTCGGCACATAAGGCGTAGAAATAAAATAGGCGCGACCGTCAAGCGTTTGAAACTTGCCGTCGGCGAAAGGCCGCTCCCCACCCCATTGCGTTGGAGCAAGGCTGTCGTAATCCGAACCTATCCAACTTTCCAAATCTAAAAGCCGTGTGTCCGTGTTTTCGACTTGGGTGAGAGCCACGTGTTCCGCAAAAATTTCGGAACTGTTCGCATAGTTGAAACCATCAAAGCCCATAGCCACTGCTACGTCCGCGATGATTTTCCAATCAGCGCGGGCTTCACCATGCGCCGTCGCGAAATTTCGTTGACGTGATATGCGGCGCTCGGAATTTGTGACAGTTCCGTTCTTTTCACCCCAGCCCTGGGCTGGCAAGAGAACATGTGCAAACTTTGTTGTATCGGTCATTTCCATGACATCGGAGACCACCACAAAATCGCAGCGTTTGAGCGCATCCACAATTTGCGATGAATTTGGCATGCTGACCACCGGGTTAGTTCCCATGATCCACAGAGCTTTTATTTTGCCTTCACCCATGGCTTTAAAAAGATCGACCGCTTTCAATCCGGGTCTATCTGCCATGCATGGTGCAGCCCAGAATTTTTGCACGGCGGCGCGATGAACTGGATTGCTAAGTTCCATGTGTGCGGCCAGCATGTTGGCCATGCCGCCTACTTCGCGCCCACCCATGGCATTGGGTTGCCCAGTAATCGAAAATGGCCCTGCACCTGCTTTACCAATGCGACCAGTCAGCAAATGGCAATTGATGATGGCATTGACTTTATCAGTGCCAGAGGTTGATTGGTTCACACCCATTGAAAAGGCTGTGACTGTATTTTGGTTTATTGTGAACAGAGAGTAGAAGTTTTCAATGTCCTTTTGGTCAAGGCCCGTTGCGGCAGAAACTTTTTCAACCGTCCATTCGCGGGCCACCAACAGAGCTTCAGATAAGCCGGAGGTCCGAGCAAACACAAAAGCGGAATCAATTTCGCCATTCATATAGAGTTGGCGCAGCAGACCATTGAACAGGGCGATGTCGCTGTCGGGCGTTATAGGCAGATAGAGATCGGCACCTTCAGCTGTAGCGCTGCGTCTTGGATCAATCACTACAAGTTTTGTTCCGCGCTTTTCACGCGCTGCTTGCAGCCGTTGAAATAGAATAGGGTGGCACCACGCGAGATTAGAACCAACCAGAACGACGAGATCAGCTTCTTCCAAATCTGTGTAATTGCACGGGACGATATCGGCGCCAAATGCCCGCTTATGGCCAGCCACCGCTGAGGCCATGCACAGCCTTGAATTTGTGTCTATATTGGCCGAGCCGATGAAGCCCTTCATCAATTTGTTGGCGATGTAATAGTCTTCAGTCAGCAATTGGCCTGAAACGTAAAAGGCCACACTGTCTGGCCCGTGATCGCGAATTGCGTTAGAAAATTTCTCCGCCACAAGCGTCGTGGATTCATCCCAAGTCGCACGCTTGCCCGCAATCATCGGATGACCGAGACGGCCCTGCGGCACGAGCGTTTCAGCCAAAGACAGACCCTTGGAGCAAAGCTTGCCAAAATTGGCCGGATGATCAGGATCACCTTGAACCGAAACCGATCCATCTTCGTGCTTGGTCGCCAACACACCGCAACCCACACCACAATAGGGGCATGTGGTTTTAGTTGTGGTCATGCAGCGTCTCGATGCAGTGCCGATGGCGCCATGAATATGCGTCCATCGTCAATCATCAATTCAACTTTGCGCGCACAACCTTTGTCAGGGCCTTTGACTTCTCCCGTATCCAAGCCCACCACCCAATTGTGCAGTGGGCAGGTGACAGAATGGCCATTCACAATGCCTTGACTGAGTGGGCCGCCTTTATGCGGGCATTTATCCCACAGCGCAAAAATGCGGCCATCAAAGGCTTTGAAAACGGCAATATCACCTTTTGAAGTGCTGACAATGCGTGAGCCGCGAAACGGCACGTCGCGTGTCAAACCAATATCAATCCAATCGGGATTCATTGTCTCACTCCGCAGCAATACGTTTGGGGAAGGCGCGCATGTGCGTAAACTCGTGGCTTTCATGGCCAGAAGCGCGCAACCGCCATGGATCAATCTGCGAAAACTTTTGACTGTAAGCGAACTTTGCGAAGTAAGCTTTGCGCTTGGCCGCATCATCAACAATGTTTTGCCGCACGCTATCAATGCCAACGCGGGCCGCCCATTTGTATATGCGCTCAAGGTAATAGCCTTGCTCACGGTAGAGCTGGGTGAGCGCCACTATCATTTCCAGCGCATCATCTTCAGTGTTAACATGGGTCAGAAGTTGTGTGCCCTTAATGTCCAGACCAGCAGCTCCGGCGAAGTGAATATCATAGCCTGAGTCAACGCAGATCACGCCGATGTCTTTGCATGTGGCTTCGGCGCAATTTCGCGGGCAACCTGAAACAGCCAGTTTCACTTTCGCCGGTGTCCATGATCCCCACATAAATTTTTCAAGCTTGATGCCAAGACCAGTTGAGTCTTGCGTGCCAAAGCGGCACCACTCATTGCCCACACAGGTTTTTACAGTGCGTAAGCCCTTGGCATAGGCCGCACCGGAAACCATTCCAGCGGCGTTGAGATCTGACCAAACGGCGGGCAAATGTTCTTTCTTCACACCCAACAAATCAATGCGTTGCCCGCCTGTGACCTTCACCGCCGGAATGTTGAATTTATCGGCGACATCTGCGATCGCGCGAAGCTCATTGGGTGTGGTCATGCCACCCCACATGCGCGGCACGACTGAGAAAGTTCCATCCTTTTGAATGTTGGCGTGCACACGTTCATTGATGAAGCGCGATTGATTGTCGTCAACATATTCACCGGGCCAAGTGGCCAGCATATAGTAATTCAGCGCGGGGCGACATTTGGCGCAGCCGCAGGATGTTTTCCATTCCAGAGTCTGCATCAACTCTTGAATGTCTTTCAAACCTTCAGCCACGATCAGGCGGCGCACTTCGCCGTGCCCCAGATCTGTGCAGCCACACATGGGTTGTATGGCGTTGGGTTGATATTTGTCACCCAATGAAAGCACTAGAAGTTTTTCAACTAACCCCGTGCATGATCCGCACGAGGCTGAGGCTTTGGTATGGGCGCGCACTTCATCTATTGATGTCAGGCCCTTTGCCGAAATGGCATCAGTGATTTTGCTTTTGCAAATGCCGTTGCAGCCGCAGATTTCTGCGTCAGGCGGTAAGGCTGCAACGGCTGCCGTCGGGTCCAGCGGGGTTCCTCCCGCATAAGCTTGGCCAAAGATCAGCATCTCACGCTGTTCAGAAATATCCTCGCCCTTTTTCAATTTATCAAAGAACCACGGCCCATCAGCGGTGTCGCCATACATGACGATGCCGATGATCTTGTTATCCTTAATCACAAGGCGCTTGTAGACACCGCGTGACGCATCACGCAGCACCACTTCTTCGCGGTCTTGTGCTTCTGCAAAATCACCGCCAGAATAAAGATCGATACCTGTCACCTTAAGCTTGGTCGACATCACTGAGCCCGTATAGGCCGCATCCTGCCCTGCCAGTGTCTCGGCAACGGTGCGTGCCATTTCGTAGAGCGGTGCAACCAAGCCGTAAATACCTGTGCGATGTTCGACACATTCACCAAGTGCAAAAATATCTGGATCGTTGGTGAGCAATTTATCGTTGGCAAGAATGCCGCGATTCACTTCAAGGCCCGCTTCTTTGGCAAGGGCTGAGGCAGGGCGAATGCCCACCGCCATCACTACTAAACTTGCTGGCAGAAGTGTACCGTCTTCCAGCTTTACACCTTCAACCTTGCCCTCGCCGATGATCGCTTGCGTACTGGCTTTGAGAAGCACTTTCATGCCCCGCTTTTCAAAGGCACGCTGCAAGAGCAGTGCTGCAGCCGGATCAAGCTGGCGCTCCATCAACGTGGGCATAAGATGCAGCACTGTCACATCCATGCCGCGCGCACGCAAACCCGCTGCAGCTTCAAGGCCCAGCAAGCCACCGCCAATCACTACGGCATGGCCGCCCTTGTCGGCAGCAGCCAACATTTTTTCAACGTCATCAAGATCGCGGTAAGTCACAACGCCGGGCAAATCCTTGCCAGGAATGGGAATGATGAAAGGTGAAGAACCCGTGGCAATCACCAGCTTGTCATAGGAAGCCGTGGTGCCATCGTCTGCCGTGACTGTTTTTGCGGCACGATCAATTTTGGCAATCTTTCTGCCCTTGTGCAGTGTGACTGAATTTTGCGCATACCACTCATCGCCGTGCGTGATAATGTCTTCATAGGTCTTCTCGCCCGAAAGCACAGGAGACAGCATCAAGCGGTTATAATTCACGCGCGGCTCAGCGTTAAAAATCGTCACTTCGTGTTGATCAGGTGCCAATTCAAACAGATGTTCGAGCATCCGCCCCGGCGCCATGCCATTGCCAATCACCACCAATTTTTGCTTCTTCGACAAACTCTTTATCTCCCATTCGCATCGCATTTTATTGCGACGCAGCATTTTCTAATGATAAAGAAGCAAGGCCTATGCCAAACTCACGGAATATCGAATTTGTGCTTTAAGCCGCTGTATTGTAAAGGATATATATTGGTGCTGGATATTTAGTCCGTTGCTATACAATTTTGCAATGCACAAAACTCGCGCATGAAGCACTGGTTCTGCTTAGTTTTTGTACTATATTCATTTCGCCTAAAAATTATGCATGTATTTTTGTATATTTATATCATTGCTTTAGCTTGAAAACCGTCAGGTTAGACAGTTGGCACGTCTGTTGCACTGCATCATTGTGTCTTCAACTTTGCAGGATTTCAACGATGTCAACACTCACTAGGCCGCGCTTTCCGTTCTTCAGCTTGGAGCCGCGCATTCGCATTTTGCACTATAGCTGGGTGGCGTTTTTCGTCACCTTCGTGCTGTGGTTCAATCATGCGCCATTGATGGCCTCGATCCGCGAGACATTCAATTTATCCAAGCCCGAAGTTGCGGCCTTGCTCACACTGAACGTGGCACTCGCTATTCCCGCGCGCATCATCGTTGGCGTGGTGGTCGACAAAATCGGCCCGCGCCTGATGTTCAGTGGATTGCTTTTGGCAGCGGGCATCATCGCTTTCTTCTTTGCCTTTGCGCAAAGTTATGCGGCCCTGGCATTTTCAAGATTTTTGCTGGGCCTTGCAGGTGCAGGCTTCGTCGTTGGCATCCGCTTAATTGGTGAATGGTATCCCGCACGCGAAACCGGCCTTGCTCAAGGGCTATATGCCGGTCTTGGTAATTTTGGCTCGGCTGCCGCCGCTTTGGTTTTGCCATGGATCGCTTCCCTTTATGGCGGCGCTGAAGGCTGGCGTTGGGCTGTTGCAACAACAGGCGTGATCTCGATCATCTATGCAGGCATATTTTACGCTGGTGTGCGCGATATGCCAAAGGGTTCAACTTACTTTAGCCCAAAGAAATTGGGGGCCATGGAAGTCACCTGCAAATCCGATTTCATTCTCTATTGCGTGATGCAAGCGCCATTGACCATGACATTGGCGTTGCTGACTTATCGACTCGGCCCATCCGGCATGAAGATCATGCCCGATGTCGCCACCCTGCTCTGCTACATTGGCTTGGCAGCACTCTTTGCCTTTCAAATGTATGACACTTGGCGCATAAACAAATCAATCTTTACAAAACCTGTTGCAGCCATTCATCGATATAACTTCCGGCAAGTTGCAGTTTTAGATTTTGTTTACTTCATCACCTTTGGCTCTGAATTGGCTGTGGTTTCAATTTTACCGCTTCTGTTCAAAGATACGTTCGGCCTGTCTCTAGGCGTTGCAGGCTTCCTCGGTGCAAGCTTTGGCCTCTCTACTTTCTTTGCGCGGCCTGCGGGCGGCTATCTCAGTGACATTTTCGGCCGTAAGAAAGTTTTGACAATTTGTCTGGCTGGCACGGCACTGGGTTATTTTGCCATGAGCAGCATGGGCCAAGCAACAGGCGTGGTGTTTGCGGTGGGTGCAACTTTCTTCTGCTCACTCTTCGTCAATGCTGGCAACGGTGCCGTCTATGCCATGTTGCCGATGATCAAGCGCAGGTTGACCGGGCAGATTGCCGGCATGGTTGGCGCTTTTGGCAATGTTGGTGGTGTGTTGTTTCTCACTGTTTACGCAAGTTATGATGCACAAACCATGCTAGCAGCAGCAGCGATTGGTTCAGCGCTTGCACTGGCCTTAGTTTTCATATTCGTTAAAAATCCCAAAGGACAAATTGCCGAAGAAATGCCAGATGGAACGATTGCGATGATCGATGTGACATGAGCGCAGCGCCGCTGCAAATAGAAATCGGCCAACATTCCATTGCGGGGCGAAAGCCCCGCAATGATGATTCATATGGCGTTATCATTCCCAAAGATCGCACACTGCAAACCAAAGGCATCGCCATTGCTATCGCCGACGGCATGTCGTCTTGCGCGGCAGCCAAGCAAGCCAGTGAAACTTGCGTGCGTTCGTTTTTGGAAGACTATTATGCTACCTCTGAAAGTTGGACAGTTAAGCGATCGGTTGCCACGGTTCTGAAAGCCATCAATGGCTGGCTTTATGCCCAAGGCCAACGCCGTGAATTTGACGACGGTGGCTTGGTCTGCACATTCTCAGGCATCATATTGCGCCAAGGTTCGGCCCATATATTTCATGCAGGCGATAGTCGCATCTGGCGACTACGTGGATCAACGCTTGAGCAACTCACCATCGATCATCGCGTCCGTTTAAGTGGCGGGCATGAACATCTCGCGCGCGCCATGGGCATCAACCAAAATCTTGAGATCGACTATCGTTTAGAACCGCTGACCAAGGGCGATATATTTGCCCTCACCACTGATGGAATTCACGATGTCGTGTCACAGCAAGACATCGTCAAATCCATTCGAAGCAATCAGGCTGATTTCAATTCCGCCGCAACTGAACTTGTTAATCTTGCCCACAAGAAGCAAAGTGCAGACAATCTCACGGCCCAGATATTCCTCGTTTCAGAATGTGGTGACGCAGATGTGGAAGGCTTGCGCGATAGCACGGCCAAACTACCCTTCCCTCCACCTTTTCTGGGCGGCGAGGTGTTGGATGGCTACACCATCATCAGGCCCATCAGCGAGAGCAGCCGAGGGCAAGTCTATCTTGCTAAAGACAATCACTCCGCCGAAATTGTGGCCATTAAAACCCCGTCGCAAAATTTTGAAGACGATCCAAACTATATCAACAGTTTTGCCCGTGAAGAATGGATTGGCCGTCTTATATCTAGTCCGAATGTGCTGAAAATATTTACGCCGTCAATGCAGCCAACTTCACTCTATCATGTCATCGAATATTTTGAGGGCAAGACATTGCAGCAGTGGACGCTGGACAATCCCCGGCCCGACTTGGAAAAAGTCCGCTCAATCGTCGAACAAATCGTGCTGGGCCTACGCGCCATGCACCGCAAAGATATATTGCACCTTGATCTGAAGCCTTCCAATATCATGATTGATGCCCATGGCCTTGTTAAGCTCATTGATTTCGGATCTTCCCTCGCGGCCAGCACAGCAGAAGATTCAAACAGTAAAATTCCCGCTGGCACCGTCGACTATGCGGCACCAGAACATCTGCTCGGCTCAAAACCCTCCACGTTATCTGACCTCTATTCACTCGGCGTCATCGTCTACGAAATGCTCACGGGCCATTTGCCTTATGGAGGCGGATTCAAAACCTCGAACCAGATTGCCCGCGCGCGATATCTGCCCGCGGCCACCCGCCGTAAAGATATTCCAGATTGGATTGATGCCGCGTTGGAACAGGCGGTCCACCTATCGCCTCAACGGCGAACCGAAGCTCTATCGGAATTCGTCGAAAATTTACGCAAGCGCAATACAGGTTTAAGAATGGCTGGAGATAGGCCTTTGCTGGAACGCAATCCGCTTTTATTCTGGAAGAGCATCTCTCTCATGCTTTTTGTAATATGTATAGCACTCATAATGCGCATAGCTATCAAACAATGATCAAGAGTTCCGCTTCCGTGAATAACTTCACTTGCTTAGAATTGCCAATGGTCGGCCACAGTTTCCCGCACGGCAGCGGCGAGCAACGAATAGCACTATACTTAAAATTTTGCGAATGCGGATTAATCTGAAATAACGACGGCTTTTTTTCGTCGCCCTCGCCCGTGTTATTGAAATGGTGGTAAAATCCGCTACAACACAACGTCCGGAAATATAAATCATTGTAGACTGTAGGTTGGATGCAATTAGTCAGATTACGGAGCGTGGTCATTTCGTTGCTGATCTTTCGCAGCGCTTGGGCGTCAGCGCCTATTTATTGTACGCATGGGTAAAGCGGTACACCGCTTCCCCAAGAGTGGCAGAGAAGGATGACCAATCAACGGAGATCTTACGACTGAAGCAGAAACGGGACCGCTTTACTGAGGTGTAGATGTCCCGACTTAATTCGACAGCGCCATTTTTCCAGCGAGCAGGATCAGAGGCGGCATCAGATTAAGTCGAGACATTTACAGCTAACTACGCGGTCAGTGTATCGTCAAATGCGTATCCACTGCTTCTAACGGTGCGAATGGGGTCTTTTTCTTTCCCGCGAGACAAGTGTTTTCTCAAACGCCCGACATGAACATCGACAGTTCTCTCATCCACTTCAATGTCATTGCCCCACACACGATCTAGCAATTGGGCGCGACTATAGACGCGGCCTGGCGACTGGATGAGATATTCCAACAATCGGAATTCCGTTGGTGAGAGTGAAACATCTCGCCCTGCGCGACTTACGCGTTTGCGCACACGATCAATCGTAATGTCACTATGCGTAACAACATCCGCCACAGTTTCAGGTCTTACGCGTCGCAGTATTGAGCGAATGCGTGCCATCACCTCTGGAACGGAAAATGGTTTGACAATGTAATCATCAGCGCCCGTTGCAAGGCCGCGAAGGCGCTCAGCTTCTTCACCACGAGCTGTAAGCATGATGACCGGAAGAGATTTAGTTTCGTCGCGTGCCCGGATCAGGCGGCAGACTTCAATGCCAGAGAGGCCTGGCAACATCCAGTCCAACAACACAAGGTCTGGCATTTCATCGGTAATCGCGGGGTGAACCTCTTCGCCGGTTTCGACGATCCGAACGCGATATCCCTCTGCCTTTAAGTTGTAAGTCAGCAATTCGTGAATCGCCGTCTCATCTTCAACAATAAGTATGGAAGCTGCCATGAATCAATCAATCGCTATTGACGGGTGAAAAAGGGGTTGTTGAAGTTTTGTCTTTTTTGGGACGTGGTTCTTTCAACATTTCGCCGTGCACGAGATAATAGATATTTTCCGCAATGTTTGTGGCGTGGTCGCCAATGCGTTCAATGTTTTTGGTAGCGAACAATAAATGAGTGCAAGCACCAATCATGCGCGGATCTTCCATCATGTAAGTCAGCAGTTCGCGAAAAATGGAATTGTAGAGCGCATCGATATCCTCGTCATGGCGCCAAACGTCCAATGCCTTTTCGGAATCAGACGAAGCGAAGGCATCAAGCACAAGTTTCAATTGAGCCTGAGAAAGCTCTCCCATCCGCTCCAATCCCTTTGTAAGACGCCTAGGGATATTGTCGTAGATCGCGTGCGAACGTTTGGCTATGTTTTTGGCCAGATCGCCGATGCGTTCGAGGTCACCGGCAATACGTATGGCAACCATGATGTTACGCAAATCTCTTGCCATAGGTTGGCGCTTGGCAATTGTAAGAACAGCTTTTTCCTCAACTGCAATTTCCATGGCATCAATTTTCTCATCCGCTTTTACAACGGCATCGGCCAGTTTAATGTCGCGGCGTGTGATGGCTTCGATGCTGTGCGCAAGCTGTTCCTCTGCCATCCCACCCATCTGCGACAGCATTGATTTAAGCGCGGCAAGATCTTCATCATAAGCTTTTACAATATGGTCAGACATGTTTGTTCTCCTCAACCAAATCGGCCGGTGATGTAGTCTTGAGTGCGCTTGTCGCTTGGTTTGGTGAAAACCGTGTCTGTGTCATTCACTTCCACCAATATCCCCAAATGAAAGAAAGCTGTCAGGTCTGAAACCCGCGCTGCCTGTTGCATCGAATGCGTTACAATCACAATGCAGAAATTCTTTTTAAGCTCGCTGATCAATTCTTCGATCCGCGCAGTCGCAATGGGATCAAGCGCTGAACAGGGTTCATCCATCAGGATAACTTCAGGATCAACCGCAATGGCTCGCGCTATGCACAAGCGCTGCTGCTGACCACCAGAGAGGCCTGTGCCTGGCTGTTGCAAACGGTCTTTCACCTCTTCCCAGAGGCCCGCTTTTTTCAAACTTTCTGTGACAATACGTTCCAAGTCCTGTTTATCTTTCGCCATACTGTGAATGCGAGGGCCATAGGCGACATTTTCAAAAATCGATTTTGGAAACGGATTAGGCTTTTGAAACACCATACCAATGCGCGCGCGCAGTTCAACGACATCAAGTTCTGGCGCATAAATGTTTTCACCATCAACGAGAATTTCACCTGACACACGGCAAGATGGAATAGTGTCATTCATACGGTTAATTGAACGCAAAAATGTGGACTTGCCGCAACCGGATGGGCCTATGAATGCCGATACGGCACGGTCTGGTATATCAATCGACAATTCTTTAATCGCTTGTTTTTCGCCATAATAGACATTGATATTCCGCGCCGTTATTTTGGTTGATCGATCAGCCAAAATTTTTGGCCTGTCAACTTTTTCAAAACTCATGTCGTTCATATTTACCACCGTCGTTCAAATTTACTGCGCAAGTAAATGGCCAGCGCGTTGATGCAAAATAGCACGGCGAGTAAGACCAAAATGGCCGCCGCAGTGCGTGATTGAAAACCTGCTTCAGGCAAATCAGACCACAAAAAGACTTGTACGGGCAACACCGTGGCAGCATCGGTAAACCCACCCGGAACATCCGCTATGAAAGCAATCATACCGATCATCAGTAGTGGGGCAGTCTCACCCAAAGCGCGTGCAACGGCTAGAATTGTGCCTGTCAATATACCCGGCAGCGCTAACGGCAGCACGTGATGAAACACCGCCTGCATGTGAGAAGCACCAACACCCAGTGCTGCTTCCTTGATTGAAGGCGGCACAGAGCGGATCGCCGCGCGTGAAGCGATAATGATGGTTGGCAAAACCAGCAATGCTAATACAAGGCCGCCGACCAATGCCGTGGATCGAGGCAGACCGAAAACATTCAAGAATACCGCAAGCCCTAGCAGACCGAAGATGATCGAAGGCACTGCCGCCAGATTATTTATGTTAACTTCAATAATGTCAGTCAGACGATTTTTAGGTGCAAACTCTTCAAGATAAACCGCCGCAGCAACACCAAGCGGCAAGGCGATGAAAAGCGTCACACAGAGCGTGAGAAGCGAGCCTATCAGCGCACCGCGAATGCCGGCACTGGTCGGCTCACGCGAATCTCCATTTGTAAAAAAGCTGGTAGAAAATCCTGAGGTGATGATGCCTCCGTCTTGCAACAGCTTCAACCATCCGCTTTGTTGTTGATCGATCTGTGCTGTAGCACTGCCTTTCAGAAACAAATCTGCTGCGGAATCGAGTTCTACAACTGTCTTAACCTGCTTGCCAATAAGTGATGGATCGCCCATCACCAGTTTCTGCAGGTGGTCGGCAGCGTTGGCAGAAAGCAGGCTGTTTAGTTTTTTCTTATCCTCACGCGATGTTACTTGTGGAAATTGTGCCCGCCAGGCATCTTTAATTAACCCCTGATAGTCGCCAGCTTTGAGGTTTGCTGCATCGATTTTTGCAGGGTCTAACAGCACTGTAAGGTGAGCCTGATTGGTATTGAATGCAGGCAATGCTTTGGCCAAGATATCAAAGAGCAAGAGCGCCAGAAATAGGCTGGGGATCATGATTGCAATCAAGCCTAAGACTTTGAAACGTCGCTCGGCGCGATAGCGTTTTGCGGTGAGAGCCGAATTACTCATACTGTTCCTTGTATTTTCGAACAGTCCGCAGGGCGATGATGTTCAGCCCAAGTGTGATAAAAAAAAGTGTCAAACCAAGTGCAAACGCTGATAGGGTTTTGGGTGAATCAAATTCCTGGTCTCCCACAAGCAATGTTGCAATCTGCACCGTGACAGTGGTGACGGCAGCCAGTGGATTAAATGTAAGATTTGCCGCTAAACCGGCAGCCATCACCACGATCATGGTTTCACCAATGGCACGTGACGTCGCCAGAATGAAAGCAGATACAATACCGGGAAGTGCAGCCGGCAAGACCACGCGCTTTATGGTTTCAGATTTGGTGGCACCGATCGCATATGAAGCATCCCGCAAAGATTGCGGCACAGCGTTGATAACGTCATCAGATAATGACGAAATAAGAGGCACAATCATCATACCCATGACCAAACCCGCGGCCAAAGCCGATTCGGAAGCCACTGAAAAACCCATCGCTTCGCCAGACTGGCGCAACAGTGGGGCAACAGTGAGCGCTGCAAAAAAACCAAGCACAACAGTTGGAATACCGGCCAGCAATTCCAGAATCGGTTTAGCGAGCTTGCGTATTTTTGGGTTTGCATATTCGGCAAGATAGACAGCTGAGAGAATTCCCAAAGGTGTTGCAACCGCCATTGAAATTAAAGTGATAAGCAACGTGCCAACCAACAAGGGAATGATGCCGAACGAACCGGGTTGCGCCGTCGGCGCCCAATTGATGCCAAACAGGAACTGCCAGAACGGCACTTCACCAAAGAAGCGCAACGTTTCATAAAGAACTGAAAGTACAATCCCAATCGTGGTCAATACGGCAACACCAGAAGCTGCCGCTAGCAACAAGAGGATAACTTGTTCTATTCTGCGGCGAAGCTTGTAATTGGGTTTTGTTGTGGTGAGTGTGGCAGTCATTTGTATTTCTTCAAAATTATGAAAGAGGGCGGCTCAGGTACATCCGCTGGCGCCGCCCCCGTGTTCAACACCGAACGTTACTTTACTTTGTCCGCTGTCAGAATTGTCATAGCTTTTCCAGTGTCTGCAGATGTCTTAACGTCCGCTGCTGGAAGCGGCACCAAGCCTTTATCAGTGAGGTAGCCATCTGCGCTCAGTGCTTTGGCCGAGGTATATTCAGCAAGAAATTCGGCCATTCCCGGTATTTGTCCCACATGTTGTTTCTTTACATAAATAAACAACGGGCGAGATACTTTATAGGCGCCTGAAGCAATAGTTTCAAAAGTCGGTGCTTCATTTTCAACTTTAGCGGCCTTTATTTTTCCAATGTTTGCTGCGAGGAAAGAATAGCCGAAAATACCGAATGCTTTAGGATTGGCTTCCAACTTCTGCACGATCAGATTGTCATTTTCGCCGGCCTCCACGTAAGCGCCATCCGTTCTCATTGTTTTCCAAACGGTCTCATAAGCTTTAGCATCAGCAGCCTTGAGTTTAGCGAGTGCTTCAGATTTCTCAGCGCCAGGTTCCATAATGAGTTCGTGAAAGCTGTCGCGCGTTCCCGATGTGGGTGGGGGACCAAGCACTTCAATCTTTTCAGCGGGAAGTGCCGGATCAATTTCGTTCCACATTTTGTATGGATTATCCACAAGCTTGCCATCTTTGTCAGGCACTTGTTTGGCAAGTGCCATAAAAATTTGTTGCTTGGTGAATGACGCTTTGGGGCCTGTCGCAGCGCTGGCAATGGTGAGACCATCAAAGCCCACTTTGATTTCAACAATATCTGTCACGCCGTTCTTCACACAGGTTTCAAATTCTGTCTTTTTTATGGGGCGTGAGGCATCGTTGAAATCGGGTGTGTCTTCGCCAACACCAGCGCAAAACAATTTAAAGCCACCGCCAGTGCCGGTTGATTCCACAACGGGTGTCTTCATGCCGGAGGCTTTACCGAAGCCTTCGGCAACCGCAGTGGTGAAGGGATAGACTGTCGATGATCCGACAATGCGTATTTGGTCGCGCGCCAGTGCTGGCGTGCCAGCAAGGGCAGCAATTGACGTAGCGGCACAAAGGGTAAGTAGAATTCGGTTCATCTCAATTATCTCCTGTTTGCATTTGACAGGCGCTTTCTAACGTTCACCGATGAACCTTATGCGACGATCAGATAACAGTTTTATGACACTGCAAAACTATGATTTCGCAAGCGGAATCGAAATTGAAAACGTGCTTCCTTCACCTTCTTTGGAAGTGACGGCAAGATTGCCCCGGTGTCGCTGTACGATATGTTTGACGATTGCCAACCCCAATCCCGTGCCACCGCGTGAACGGCTTTCTTGAGTGCTTACACGATAGAACCGCTCAGTAAGTCGAGGGAGGTGAATTTCCGCAATGCCTTTGCCAAAGTCGCGAACAGAGAAAATTCCATGGCCTTCATGCGTATAACAATCCAGTTCGATACGCCCCCCACCACCGCCATATTTGATGGCATTTTCGAGAAGATTCTGAGCGACCTGCAAAAGTTCATCTGCATCGCCAACAACATTGGTCTGCGAATTAACTTTTAATTCCACTACAAGGCCTGCATCCTTTGTAGCTTGCGATAAGTTAGATTTGGCTTGCCGCGCAATATCACTCAATGATATTTTTGTATCAGGCCTAACGTGCTCATTCAGTTCAATGCGGCTTAGTGTCAGCAGATCATCGATCAATCGATTCATACGCCGGGCCTGTATCAGCATTGTATTGAGAAACTGATCTCGCGCTTTTGCATCATTTTTTGCAGCACCTTGTATCGTCTCTATGCCGCCAAGAATGGACGCTAATGGTGTGCGCATTTCATGAGAGGCATTCGCAACAAAGTCGGATCGCATTTTTTCAATTGCTTGCTGACGCGTAAAATCGCGCAGCAAGATCAGCATATCTCCCTGTGTGCCCAAGGGTACAATGTGAAGGTTCACTTGTCGGGGCGGCTTTCCGCGAAATTCTACATCGATAGTGACAGTGGTTCTTGTTTGTCTGGCACTTACTAGGGCGTCAGCAAAGGAAGGAGATCTGACCACGGCCGTGGCTTGCAGCCCCACGGCATGGAACTGCAGCACGTCATTGGCAGCATCGTTCGTCATCGTCACAATGCCGGAATCATCGAGTATAAGCGCCCCATCAGGTAAAACAGAAATCATTTGAAGAGTATCAAAAGCCATGGTTTGTCCATAAACAACAGTTTCATTGACACGACAATACGTCCATCTGTCGCTCTGTTGCTGTTCAAATTCTGGAAGTTGACACAGGATAACATTTTGGAGGACTCGAAGCGGAAGAGTTTCAAGTTTTAGAACATTAACAGTGATGCGGAATAAAACTTTGAAGAGCCCACTCCTAGTCTCATTTTAATGTGGTAAAGTGTCTGCCTGTCTAGGCGCGATTTAGTATTGTGCGAGCTGGAAGCATTCGCGTTGAAAAGCATCGTGACGGAATAAGCAAAGCGCGGTTGCGATCGGCTAAAATTTGGATTCCGACACGCGCCGCCCTAACGTTGCCGAGGAATGCCCGCATCAATCCCGGGTTGGTTCACGCCTAGTAGCTCAGGCCGAGATAGCTGATGCGGGGTTGCGCCATTTTATGGATGATGCCGTGTCTGATCTTGACAGTTGGCAAGCACGAAGCACGGCGATTTGGTGGATGTGGCCATAGAAGATGATATATGAAAGCCGAGACCTGTCATGAGAATCTAGGCAGACCACTTTGGCGAGCATGCAACCTGACTTATCCTCAAAATCCATCTAGTTTGGAGTTCGTTCTAGCGATTTAACCCGCTCTGTTGGGCGGGTTTCGCAATGGCCTTGGACACGAAAGCATCAAGTATCGCAGCGGGCAAAGACGCATTGATGTTTTCGAATTTTTGGATTTGGCGTCAGAGTTAGGCTTTGGCCCGGCAAAGGCAATCAGACTGATTTTAAGAGAAAACTGAGGTCGGCCAGATTGTTGTCCTGCTGAAAAATTATCCACCGGTAAATCGGATGTCCAAATTTACCCAGAAATAGCCGTTATACCGTGCCCCAGCTGTGCCCAGTACAAACTTTCGAGAATCACCAAAAGGAAAGCCCTCGAAATCAGATTACGATTTCAAGGGCTTGTTGGTTGCGGGAGCCAGATTTGAACTGACGACCTTCAGGTTATGAGCCTGACGAGCTACCGGGCTGCTCCATCCCGCGTTAACCGGGTCTGCAGGAAAAAATGTTGCACCTGCTCAATAACGCTGCGTAGCTTGTAACAGCGCCATGACGGAAAAGGAACCCCTAAATAATTTTTTTTACAAAGCACCATTCTGTGCCCTTTTGGCACGGAAACTCGTTCGAAAGCGCCCCCTGGTAAGCGTCTGTTAATGCAATTTTTTTGAGCAGAAAGGCTTTCGAAACTATCGGCCCCTAAGCTGGTCTCACGACACGCGTTGGGGCGAACCTGCCTAGTGTCTCAGGCATTCCGAGATCATGTACTGCGTACTCGGATACCAGTTTGTAAGGGGGAGATTTCGGAAACGGAATCTCCCCTTTTTTGGTTCAAAGCTCAGCTGCAATCATCTCAAGCGCGCGTTTCAAAAGAGTGGCAGCTGCAACTGGGTTTGATGCCTCAACATAACATCTGAATTCTGGCGCATTACCCGATGGCCTGAGATGGACGATTTTGCCATCTATAAATTTCACGCGCAATCCGTCAATCACATTGCGGGATTCGATTTTGCCCAGTGGAGCAAAGAAGTTATCTTGCGCGGTTCGAGAACTTGTCAAACGGTTCATCAATTTCGCCGAAGCTTCAACTGAACAATCCTCCAGCCGATCGGATATGGCCACTGGCAAAAAATAATTATTCGCCAAAGTGGAAAGTGTGACCTTGGCTTTCACAGCCGAAGCCAGAACGGCCAAGATGGGTAAAAAGCAATCCCGCGTTGGCAAAGGGCTCAAGTCGGCCTGATCTATCTTAAAACGAGAGGCGGTAAAAAACCCTCCATTGGCTTCAAAACCAACAATACTTTTTTTGCCTTGCTTTTTTGCATTTATCAATTCGGCAATAACATAAGGCGATCCAACGCGCGTTCGTAACGTGCCTCCGCGCAAAAATTGATCAATCCCCGAATTGGACGTGACCGGAGTGACAATCGTTTTTGCACCAAGAAATTTAGCGGTGATCAACCCTAATTGATCACCTCGCATTACCTGTCCATTTTCATCAGCGACTAATGGCCGATCACCATCGCCATCAGCGGAGACAATGGCATCATACATTCTGCCAGCCGTCCACTGCCTGAGCGTCGCCATCGTTTCCAAAGACACGGCTTCCGTATCAACCGGAATAAAAATTTCTGACCGCCCCAAACCCGTAACCCTGGCACCAGCGAACGACAGCAAATCAACCAAGAGGTCCCGTGCCACTGACGAATGCTGATAAACGCCCACACGCAGCCCTTTTAAAGTGTTGGGGCCAAAGGCTGAACGATAGCGAGTCTCAAAGCCATCAATCTTGCCCCCCAATACTTTGCCACCAGCAATCGGCACAGACTTTATTTTCGCAACCCGTTCAACAATTGCATCTTCATCATTCTTATCGATTTCACCATCTGGTCGATAGAACTTCAAACCATTGCGATCAGCCGGGATATGCGAGCCGGTGATCATCACGCAGGCGCATTTCTTGGTCATCGCTTCGAATGCCAAGGCCTGCGTGGGCACCTCGCCAAACATGCGCGCAGCCATGCCTTCTGCTGCAATGCCGTCACATACATTTTCAAACAGTGCCGGGCTTGAGGCGCGAAAATCTTGAGCCACAAACACTTCATCGCCCAGAAAAACCGCTTTCATCTGTTTCAAATGTTGCAGAAACGCGCGCGTGTAGGAGACAGAAACCTCACCATTCAGTTCTGTCGCTAAACCACGCAACCCACTTGTTCCAAATTTTGCCGCCATTTGCCCCCGAAGATCATGGAGCGGGCGATCGGGATCGAACCGACGACATTCTGCTTGGGAAGCAGATGTTCTACCACTGAACTACGCCCGCGTTTGGAGAAGCTTGATAGCATTGAATTTCAGCAGATGTAAAAGGATAAAACGGCTACTACACCCTTCCCAAAGCTGTCATCTCAGAAAACTCTGGGGTCCAACTTGCTCACAGGGAAAGAACACTAAGGAATGTTTCTAATGAAGCAATCGACTTGCGTATCGTCGCTTGGATTTACAGGCCAGTACTTCGGATTCGTTGGAACAAGTTTTCCATTCTCAAATTTGTGATTGAAAACATCAACCTCAATTGCATTGATTTTTTTCAAACAAGTAATTGCCACGTCCCGCAATTCCGGTGCGTTTGTATCCAGGACCTTGTTCAAGTGATGAAAATCGTTTCGGCGCTTGTAGATTTCTTGGACGGCAACAAGTGTTACATCTAAAATGAGATTTTCTCTGGCCAGTTTTTCCCAATCCTTGAGCGTGTCATTTTTTTGCGGGAACCAAAGTATTGAGTTCACAAATGAGCTTACCAAGCGCCTCGACGTAAACCTGTGAGGTCGAAATCACTGCGTAGTAGTATCCGTGGATATACATATATAAGGAGTCGGACACAGCCTTCGAGAACCAATAATTTGGCTTTACATTTTGAAAATTTCCTCGGAGTTCCTCCGCGCGTGAAATCATGCCATGAAGTCGGGCCTCAAAAAGATTTCGAAACGTTCTCTCAATGAACTCTGCAGACATTGACTTTTCCCATTGGACTACCTTTGCGCTTCTTCCAAAAACAACTCACGCATCTTCCTCACCACTGGCCCTGGTTGCCCGCCGCCAATGCACTTGCCATCAATCTCGGTGATCGGCATCACAAATTGCGAGGCTGAGGTGAGAAATGCTTCATCCGCCGCATAGGCCTCTTCCGGGGTGAACAAACGCTCTTCAATTTCAACGTGATGTTCGTTGGCCATGCGGAACAAAGCGCGGCGCGTGCAGCCATTGAGAATGTTATTTGAAATCGGCCGCGTAATGATTTTATTGCCTTTCACAATATAAGCATTGGAAGACGTGCCCTCCGTCACATAGCCGTCTTCCACCATCCAAGCTTCATAAGCACCTTGCTGATAGGCTTCTTCTTTGCCCAATACAGGTGCTAGCAACATCACGGTTTTGATGTCACGCCGCGCCCAGCGCAAATCCGGCGTAGTTATAATCTTAACACCCGTGCGCGCATTTGGGTTATCAATCAGCTTAATCACTTGCGGGAAAGCTATGAGGGACGATTTAATGTCTTTTGGAAAGTTGAACATGCGGTCAGCCACACCGCGCGTGACTTGCATATAGATAATGCCTTCCACCAACTTGTTCCGCGCAATCAATTCTTCATGCATGGCGCGAAGCTCTGCCACTGTGCAGGGCCAAGCCATTTTCAACTCACCCAATGAGCGTGTCAGGCGCTCCACATGCGCATCGTAATCCACCAGCTTGCTGTTCACCACGGGTGTCACTTCATAAACGCCGTCCGCAAATAGAAAGCCTCGATCGAAGATGGAAATTTTTGCCTCGCCTTCTGCCACATAAATTCCATTCACATAGGCAATGCGGCTCATCTACTTGATCCTTAACGTTAATGAGGTGCGATTCCGCACCTGCGAAGCTGAGGGCTTGGTTTAGCCCTGCCATACCCGTAGAAGCAAGGCATCGACAACAACTTATAGGTATATCTTGAAGCCATTAAACACGGACAGTGCCACCAAGGCCATGTTGGAGCGCGAACGAAAGCTCTATGTCCAACGCAACCCCAAATCACAGGCATTGTCAGTGCAGGCTTCTGCCCATTGGCTGCGCGGCGTTCCCATGCATTGGATGGTGGATTGGGGCCCGCCCTTCCCACTGTTCATCGAGGAGGCCCAAGGCGTTACTTTGAAAGATGCCGATGACAACATATATGCAGATTTCTGCTTGGGCGACACGGGCGCGATGTTTGGACATTCCCCTAAAGCCATTGCGGAGTGTCTCGCGCGTGAAGGGGCCAAAGGCCTCACCACTATGTTGCCTTCGTCTGATGCTATCGAAGTCGGGCAGTTGCTGAACGATCGTTTCGGCCTACCCTATTGGCAAGTAACCGCCACTGCGTCTGATGCTAACCGCGCCGTCATCCGTTGGGCCCGCGCCATCACCGGCCGAAAGAAAATACTGATCTTCAATCACTCTTACCACGGTTGCGTGGATGACACGTTCGTCACCGCTGACCATGGCGTTGTAAAAATGGTGGATGGCCTTGTGGGAGAGCCGCGCGATCTCACCACCTTCACCAAAGTCATCGAATTCAATGATGTTCCCGCATTAGAAGCCGCACTTCGCGCGCGTGATGTGGCCTGCGTATTGGCAGAACCAGTTATGACCAATGTTGGCATGGTCTTACCTGCTGAGGGTTACCTCGAAAAGCTCCGCGCATTGACGAAAGAGACTAGTACACTTCTTATATTCGACGAAACCCATACGTTAACATCCAGCCCCGGTGGCTATGCCCGCAGTGTGAACATCCCTCCCGATGGACTCGTTTTCGGAAAGCCCATAGCAGGCGGCATTCCCGCTGCCCTCTATGGTTTCTCGCAAGACGTGGCCGATCGCATTGGTGCCTGTCTGGCCAACCGCGGTGAAGGTCGCTCTGGCATCGGAACCACGTTGTCTGGCAGCCGCATACAAATGGCACTCATCAAATGCGTGCTGGAAGAATTTATGGTCGATCCGGTGTACGAAGCCGCCATCACCTTGGCGCGCCGTCTCGAACGCGGCGTAGCGGATGTCATCATCAAACATTCATTGCCGTGGCACGTTTCACGTGTGGGTGCCAGAGTGGAATTCATGTGCGTGCCACAGCCTCCGAAAAATGGATTTGAGGCTTCGCAAGTGATCCACAAGCCCATTGATGAAGCCGTGCATCGCTATCTTCTAAACCGGGGTATAGTGATCACACCCTTCCATAATATGATGCTGATCTGCCCCGCCACAACACAGGCCCATGTGGATCAACTGACAACAACGCTCGATGCCTGCATCAGCGAATTGAGAAACGAGAAATAAAATGGCAATGGTAACCCCCCGCCTTGGCGCAGAAGCTGAAATTTTCTTGCGCGCCAACCCCGATGTGCAGAGCGTTCAAGTGATATGGACAGATTTGTGCGGTGTCATACGCGGCAAAGTATTGCGCCGCGATGAAGTCGTGCCGGCATGGAATGATGGCCGCTTCTTACCAATCTCGGCCCTTGTACTCGACATCACTGGCCAAGACGTGCCCGAAACCGGTCTGGTTTTCGATGAGGGCGACCGTGATCTTTTGATGTGGCCCATTCCCGGCACTTTCGTGCGCGTGCCATGGCTTCAGGAGCCGACCGCGCAATACACCGCGCGCCTCTGCGATCTTGACGGCAAACCACACTACGCAGACCCACGCAACGCACTTGAAGGCATCGTTCGCCGCTTCAAAGACGAACTGAAAATGAATCCTGTGGGTGCAGTGGAATTGGAATTCTTCCTGATGGACAGAAAAAGCGCTTATGAAGATGGTAAGCCCGTTCCGCCAAAGTCGCTTACCAATGAATGGCGGCCCAAGCATTATCAAGCCTATCACCTGCAAGACACTGATGACTTCGCGCCCTTCTTTGCTGATCTTTACAAATACTGCGAAGTACAAGACTTGCCCGCCAAAACGCTGATTGCCGAATATGCACCGGGCCAAATGGAAATTGTGCTGCGTCACCGCACCGACATACTCGATGCTTGCGATGAAGCCATTATGTTGAAGCGCCTGATCAAAGCCACCGCTGAAAAACACGGCCTCTGCGCCACCTTCATGGCCAAACCTTACGCGGAATGGACAGGCTCTGGCATGCATATCCATGTCAGCTTGGGTGATGAACATGGCCGAAATCTCTTTGCCACAGATGAACCTACCACCCATCCACTTTTGCTCAACGCCATTGGCGGCCTCAAAGCCACTATGGCAGAATCGATGTTGATCTTCGCGCCGAACGCCAATTCCTATCGTCGCTTCCGCAGGCATTCTTATGCGCCGGTTGCGGCCACTTGGGGTGTCAACAACCGCACGGTGGCGCTGCGTGTGCCGGCTGGCAACGCCAACTCCTGTCACATCGAGCACCGCCCCTCAGGCGCTGATGCCAATCCCTATCTGGTCATGGGCGCCATTTTGGCTGGCATGCATTACGGCATCACCGAGAAACTTGATCCTGGCGCTCCCATTGAAGGCAACGGTTATGATCGCCGCGCCAAACACATCCCAGGCAACTGGTTTGAAGCCATCGATGCCTTCTGGCGCGCTTCAATTTTGAAGGAGTATTTCGGCAAACAATTTGTTGATACGTTCTGCACTTTGAAAGAGGTTGAGGCAGATCGCTTTTATGCCGAGCCAACGTTGCGCGATTTCGAATGGTATCTGCGAACGGTATAACTTCACATTCGAAAATTAGTGTGCTTCTATTCCAGACTGTCATTCCCGCACTTGTTGCGGGGATCCATCGTTCACCTAATTATTCTGCTGGAAAATGGATCGTCGGAATAAATCCGACGATGACAATATCGATAGTCAAACCAGTGCTATGCAATTATCGTGATTGGCATGAGTATCGCCGCAAACAAACTAAATAGAACACAATGGGCATTCATCGTCTCGGCTATGGCGGCGATGGCCTTCCTCGCGGCCAAATATGCGGGTTTCGATCTTCCATCTTCAGGCCTCATCATTTCCGTCGAAGCGCTGCTCCTAGGCTTTGCAGTTTTCGGCGCGGTGCATCACGCAGAAATTCTGGCCTTGAAAGTTGGTGAACCCTTTGGCTCCATCATCCTAGCCCTAGCGGTCACTGTGATTGAAACTGCCCTCATCATCTCGCAAATGACATCGGGGAAATCCGGCGTTGAATTCATTGGCCGTGATACAGTTCTGGCCACCATAATGATTGTGCTCAATGGCATCGTCGGCCTTGGCATTTTAATCGGCGGAGCAAAACACCACGAACAGCAATTCAATCTTGATGGATCAACTGCTGCCCTTAGCGTACTTGGAACCTTGGCCGCCATCACGCTCATCTTGCCCAATTTCACCACCGCAATTCCGGGGCCGCTCTATGCCCCGTCACAATTGGCCTTTGTCGGTTTTGTTAGTCTGGTCCTCTATGGCATTTTCGTTTTCGTGCAAACCATAAGACATAGAGAATACTTTGCCACCGCAGATTCAAGCCTCAGCGCAGATGAAATTTCACCCGCACCCAGAACCACTTTCATCAGCAGTATCTTTCTGCCTATTTCGTTGTTAATTGTCGTTTTAATGGCAAAGGCCCTTTCCGGCCCGATTGACACGGCGCTGACCAGTGTCGGCCTGCCCTCTGCTTTCTTGGGCGTGGTGATCGCCGCCATTGTGCTGTTGCCGGAAGGCGTTGCCGCTTTGCGCGCCGCCCATCACAACTTACTCCAAACCAGCCTGAACCTAGCGCTGGGCTCTGCCATTGCCACCATCGGCCTTACCATACCAACCCTAGCCGCATTCTCGCTCTGGTCGGGGGCAAAACTGGCACTAGGTATCAGTTCGCAATCAATTGCGCTGCTTGTGCTCACCCTCTTCATCAGTTCCGTAACTTTAGCGACCGGCCGCACCACCATTTTGCAAGGTGCCGTGCATCTGGTGATCTTTGGCGTCTTCTTATTCCTTTCAGCCGTTCCTTGACAGCTGGCTTGTCTCAAGCCCCAACAATTTGTATGACAAAAACCATGCCTCATTCTGCGATCACTTGTATTCTCGAAGCCAAAAACAAACTGGGCGAAGGTTGCCTTTGGGATGTGGAGGGCCAATGCCTTTGGTGGCTGGATATTGCGCCCATTTCCAAACTGCATATTCTCGATCCTGTATCCGGGGCCACGCGGCATTGGACATTTCCCATGATCCTCACTTGTTTTGCTTTGGCAGATAGTAATCGCTTGCTAATGGGCGGCGAACACGGGCTGTTCTTCTTTGACCCAGGTACAGGCGCATTAGCCGATTTTGCAACGCCCGAAATTGACCGCCCTCAAAATCGTGGTAACGATGGCGCTGCTGATGCTTCAGGGCGCTTCTGGTTTGGAACCATGCAACAGAATATAGCTGCTGATGGATCAGACATAGACATCAGCCAAGATTCCGGCGCCCTCTACCGTGTCTGGCAAGATGGCGTTTCAAAATTAATGGTCGATAACGTTGGCGTATCCAATGGGCCTTGCTGGTCACCAGACAACTCAGTTTTCTATTTCAGCGATAGTCGCAATCAGATTATTTGGGCGTTCGATTTTGATCTCGCCACAGGAAACCTTACGAACAAACGCATGTTTAATAATAGCAAAGATCATGGATACCCAGACGGCGCAACGGTTGATGCAGAAGGCTACGTGTGGAGTGCACGCTGGGAAGGGTCTTGCATTTTGCGCATCGATCCAAAGGGTCAAATTGACCGAATTATACCCATGCCAGTGACCAGACCAACTTGCGTAGTCTTCGGTGGCCCAAAGATGGATACGATTTACGTCACGTCATCTGCTGCTAATCTGCCTGCTGATGTTTTCAAAAAACACCCGCTCTCCGGTGGGCTCTTCTGTTTTGATCCTGGCGTAACAGGCTACGCCAAGAACAAATTTGGCGGTGCCTTGTGAAGCCATTTATCAGCCTCGATTGGGGCACGACCTCATTCCGGGCATATGAAGTGAATGTGGATGGAAACGTTATCAAAACTGCGGCTGCTCCTGAAGGAATCCTTGCTGTAAAAGAAGGTGCCTTTGAGCAAACGCTGGAACACCACATCGACAACTGGGACAAAGGCCTCCCCATCATCGCATCTGGCATGATCACCTCGCGCCAAGGCTGGGTGGAATGTCCGTATACGGAATGCCCGGCCAGCGCTTCAGACTTGGCCAACTCCATCACGCACAAAACCACGGCTTCGGGCCGCAGCATCCATTTTATCACGGGCCTGCATTACCGAAGTCCGTCGATCAACCATGATGTCATTCGCGGTGAAGAAACGCAAGTATTGGGCACACTGGCCACAGATGCAACGCACTTCATCACCCGCGGCACTCATTGCAAATGGATCAATGTTGATGGCGAAAAAATTTCTGGCTTCGCAACTTATATGACGGGCGAAAGCTTCGCCATCTACAAACAACACTCCATCCTTGGCCGCTTGATGCAAGATGCCTCCGAGGATGAAGCCAGTTTTAAACGTGGCGTAGAAAAAGCTTTCGCTGATCCCGCTGGCCTGCTGCACGCGCTCTTTTCGGTGCGCACGCTGGGCCTTTTTGATGAAATTCCACCCGAACATCTCGCGTCTTATCTTTCAGGCTTGCTCATCGGCCATGAAGTAGCCCATGCCACCAGCGGCCATGATAGAGATGCGAAATATGTGGTGTTGGGCTCCGCCGCTCAAGCTGCCACTTGCATCACCGCGCTCAAACTCGCAGGCCTCAATGTCACATTGGGTGACCCGCTCTGCGGCATCAACGGTCAACGTCTCATTGCCAAGGAAGCAGACATACTATGAAACTGAATGAAGCCCTCGAAGCCTGTGGCATCATCGCCATCTTGCGCGGCGTGTCACCCTCGGAAGTGGTCGTCGTCACTCAAACACTTTATGATGCAGGAGTGCGCATCGTCGAGGTGCCGCTGAACTCGCCAGAGCCCTTCGCCTCTATTGAAATGCTGGCCAAAGCCTTCGGCAGCAAAATGGTTGTGGGCGCGGGCACGGTGTTGTCAGAGGCCGATGTGAATCTGCTGAAAGAACATGGCGGCCAAATCTCTGTCTCGCCCGATTGCAACCCCGCCACCATCACCCGCGCCGTAGCGCTAGGCCTTGATCCCCTGCCTGGCGTTTTTACACCCACGGAGGCTTTTGCAGCGATCCGTGCCGGGGCAAAGCATTTGAAGCTCTTCCCAGCGGAAGCCGCCTCCCCCCTCACCATTAAGGCGTGGAAAGCTGTATTGCCCAAACATGTGCAAGTTCACGCCGTGGGCGGTGTCACGCCGGAAAACATGAAAGACTGGCTAACCGCCGGAGCCTCAGGTTTTGGCATAGGCTCTGCGCTCTATAAGCAGGGCATGTCGCTTTCGAAAATTTCGGAATCAGCCCATACGTTAATTTCCGCTTGGAAACGCGCTAAAGGGAAATAAGAAAATATGAAGGTCGCCATCGTAACAGGCGCAGGCTCTGGCATTGGCCGCGCCTGCGCAATCGCGTTGTCAAAAGTGGGCTATGCAATCGTGTTGGCGGGCCGCAGGTTGGAAACTTTGCAAGAAGCCACCAAAACCATGAGTGGCGAAACCCTTTGCATAGCCACCGATGTGACCGACCCGAAATCGGTTTCAAATTTATTTGCGCAAACCAAAAAGAAATTTGGCAGGCTTGACGTGCTCTTCAACAATGCTGGCATGTCTGCCCCGGGAATAAATCTCGAAGACCTCACACCTCAACAATGGCTGGATGTAGTGAACGTTAATTTATCAGCCGTGTTTTATTGCACGCAAGAAGCTTTTAAGATGATGAAAGATCAAACGCCTCGAGGTGGCCGCATCATCAACAATGGCTCGATTTCCGCCCAAGCTCCGCGCCCCAATTCAGCGCCCTACACGGCCACCAAACACGCCATCACCGGTCTCACCAAATCTACCAGTCTTGATGGTCGAAAATACGATATTGCCTGCGGTCAAATTGATATTGGCAATGCGGCCACTGATATGACATCGCGCATGACCGAAGGTGTTCCACAAGCCGATGGCAGCATGAAGCCAGAGCCTCGCATGAATGTGGAAGACGTGGCACGTTCCGTTGTCTTCATGGCCTCGCTGCCGCTCGATACAAACGTCCTCACCATGACAGTGATGGCTACGAAAATGCCGCTGGTGGGTCGCGGCTAATCAATAATGAAAGTCACACCGCGCACTGCAATCACGCTCACCTTCATTGCTTTTGGCGCCATTGTAGGGTCGCAAGTCGGCACTATACCGGTCGTCAAAGCGCAATCTGGAGCTGACTCTTTTATTTTCGGCATCCTCGCTTCATTGGGCACACTGGGCACCATTTTCGCGATGTCTCTTGGCGGCTGGGTGAACCGACGTTTTGATCATCGTTCCGTTCTGTTGTTCATCATGCCTCTGGCCTTTGTGGCTTTTGTCTATGGCCTCACGGCGCATTCAATCTTTGCCTTTGGCCTTTCGTTCGTAGCTTTGAACCTCTGTACCGGAACAATGGATTTGTTCATGAACGCCGAGGCCGCGGTGGTGGAACATGATTTAGCCAAGCCGGTTTTCTCATCTTTCCATGCTGCGGTTCTCTATGCCATCGGCCTGTTCGGTCTTGTCGGCAGCTACATTTCGGTAAATTGGGGCCCGCTTTGGGCCATGGTTCCGGCCTTACCTTTTGTGGCGGCAGCTATTCTTGCCGTGCACCGCTCAACTCCCCACCGTTCAGTTGAGAGATTGAAAAATGCACCAGCACCAGCACCTCTGCCGCGCAAAATTCTTGTGCTGATTGGCATCATCATTGGACTTGACGTGGCAGCTGAATTCACTTGCGTGCAGTGGTCTGGCCAGATGCTGAACGAATTACAACCGCAACTCGCAGCTTATTCCGGCCTCGGCGTCGCATTCTACGGGATCTGCAACGGCTCCATGCGCATGTTGGGTGATGCTTTGCGCGCCCGCTTCGATGATTTGCACTTGGTTGCCGCTTCCTTCGCAGTGGGTCTCTTCGGGTTTGTTATTCTCGCAACTGGCCCAAGCTTTGGCGTTTCTGTCGTTGCCTTTGCTGTGTCCGGCGTTGGCTTAGGGCTAATCTTCCCCTGCCTCTTTTCAGTGGCTGCGCGGCTGGCACCTGAATCACGCGCCGCGGCTTTAGGGCTGGTTTCCGCAGTCAGCGGCCCACCGCGAGTCCTTCTTCCACTGTTGCTGGGTTTTTTGGCTCAGAATTATGGCTTGAGCAGTATCTATATCGCGGCATCAACGGGCTCTATTGTGGCTATGGCCTTCGTTTATTGGGCCATTCGAGAAGTGGCAAAAAGAAACGGGGCACAGCCGATGCTGCACCCCGTCATTTCAAAGTAAGACCAACTTAAGCAGCCTTGGTTTCGATCGACTTCAACTTTGGCGTGGAACCAATGGTGATCTGCCGAGGTTTCAAAGCTTCCGGCACTTCGCGCTTCAAAGTGATGTTTAGCAGACCATTGTCCATGTCCGCACCCTTCACTTCCACATGGTCAGCCAGTTGGAAGCGTCGTTCAAATCCACGCGCAGCTATGCCCTGGTGCAGCATCTCGCCAACAGCGGCGGGCTTATCGCCCTTCTTGCCAGTGACAGTCAGCGTATTGCCCTTAGCTTCGATGCTCACATCGGCGGGGCCAAAGCCGGCGACCGCCATGGTGATGCGGTATTCATTATCGCCCACGCGCTCGATGTTATAGGGCGGATAAGAGTGAGTCTCAGTGGTGGCAGCCTCGTCCAAAAGCTGGAACAAGCGGTCAAAGCCCACAGATGAGCGATAGAGGGGGGTAAAATCAAACATGTCATATTCTCCTAAAGCAATTTGACAAAAGCAGGCCCGAAGCGGCACCCGCGATGCAAGAGGTGGTAAACGTTTTTGGCATTTCAAGCCCCGCTTTTGTAATGAACATGAACGCCAGATGAATGACACCTTCGGCCTGCATTCAGTTCCGTTCATCTAAATCCTGTTCCATTGAAAGCTGGTGGGGTGCATCGGCTTGTAAAAGCAGGAGTTTCAAAATGTTATTTAAAACCACATTAGCTGCCGCCGCCATCGCCGCTACAGCTGCCCTTTCCACCGCCACAACGGCCCATGCTGACCCATCTGTCAGTGTATCAATCGGTTTTGGTTTTGGTGACTTTGCGCCAGAACCACGTAGCTATTTTCCAGAGGCAGACCCATTCTGGGATGGTCAATACCACAATAATCATCGCCATTTCAGTGAGCCCGACCAATTCGGGGGTTACGAATTCCGCCGTGAACGCCGCCACTTCGGTTATGATGCAAACTATCCTGCACCACGGGCACGCTACGGCTTGTCCTGTTCGTCAGCAGGCAATGTGGTGCGTGCCGCTGGTTTCCGCAGTGTTCAAGCAACCGATTGTTCGCGCCCAGTTTATGGTTATGAAGCGTGGAAACGTGGTGAACTTTACCGCGTAAATGTCAGCGTGGCTGGCCGTATTGTGGCCGTCGAACCACTTTATTAATTTTAAAAATATAACGGCGGAGGGTTCATCCCCTCCGCTTTTTGCCGCAATCATGCCCTTATTCTGATAAGATTGATTGGCATTGGAAGTTCAACGGAGCCGGACATGTTTAAGAAAATGATGTTAGTAGCAGTTTTACCTGCCTTACTATTGGCGCAACCAGCTGAAGCGCGCCGCCTGTTCTGGTGGCAAATGGTCAACCCCGATGGCACCGCCGTCTCTCCAAACGTCTATGACGAAAATGATGCGCCACAAAATATCTATGGGCCAGATCCCTATGCCCAACAGGATGAACAATTCAACCAAGATCAGTATCAGCTCTATCAACGTGAAATGGCACGCCGCTATCACCGCCATGCCTATGTTGATCCCTATGCTGCGCCAACTTATGCAAACCCAACGTCACCCTTACCCTATGCGGCACCCATCTATTCATCAAAGCCAAAGCGCAAGTTAGTAAACAGGATCATCCACCCGAAGCCGATTATCAAAATGCCGCTATCAACAGCTGCAGTTGCACCGCAACCAGCACCAGTGACAACGGCTTCGACAACGGCACCTACGCCGAAACTATCGGCCGTAAAAAAACCTGGCGCAGTGACCTGCGAAAAGGGTGCGGCAATTGTATCCAGCTTTGGCTTTGAAGGCGTTTCCACCAAATCTTGTGATGGGACAACCTTGGTTTATAATGCAAGCCGTGGGGGAAAGCCGTTTGAAATCAATGTCTCGCCGAGCAACGGTGAATTAACAGCCGTGAAAAAGCTCTAACAACATCCAGGCTTGTCTCGTCCGCGCCCTGCGGTTAGAGACGGCTCATGAAGCTTTTTCCTAGACCTGAAAATAAAGCACCGCCGAATATCCATTGCGTCGAAGTGTTAACACAAGGCGGCATAAAATTGCGTGCTGCTTTTGCCGTGCCAAAACATTCCAAGGGAACTGTCCTCATCTTCCAGGGCCGTGCTGAGTTTATAGAGCGCTATTTTGAAGCAATGAATGATTTGATGCGTCGTGGTTTTGCCGTGGCCACGTTTGATTGGCGCGGCCACGGCGGTTCTCAGCGCTTGCTTAAGAACAGTCCCCTCGGTCACATCAATCACTTTGCGGATTACGATGCAGATATTGATGCTATTTATTCACGTATTCTTGTGGCCCATTGCCCAAAACCCTATTACGGCCTTGCCCATTCTACCGGTGGCCACATGATGCTTCGTACTTTACGTGGCAAAAAATGGCTGGAGCGCGCCGTTATCACAGCACCCTTGTTAGGGCTGCACCTCAAACCTTGGCCTGAACCAGTGGCGCGCGGTTTGACATGGGCTGCAAAAAAGATCGGCCTCGGCGCATTGCCGCTTCCCGGCTTTCCAACCAAACCAGTTCAAAGTTGGGAATTCGAAAATAACCCCCTCACCTCAGACCGCAAGCGCTGGGACAGGGACGCGGCAACATTGTTCGCTCACCCTGAACTTGGCACGGGCGCCCCCACCTACAGCTGGCTTCGCGCCACACTTGACTCAGTCGATGAGTTACAAAAATGGCCAAAAGACCGTGGCCCCTCGTGCCCCACTTTAATCGTGATGGCCGGGCTTGACCGTGTGGTTAACAACGTTGGTACTAAACGCTTCCTCGACCGCGCCCCGGGCTTTTCCTCGTTGACGATAGCGGATTCAAAACATGAAATTCTGAATGAAAAATCAGAAATCCGTGAGCGCTTTTTAGCGGCTTTCGAGACTTTTATCGCAAGCTAAAGCGACATTAGTAGCGGGCGATCCAAAGTGCGGCCATATCGTCTTGTCATTGGCTCGAGCATTCGCTATATATGTATAACAACGAGGACTATTCCTTATGCTTGCAATTCGTCTTGAGCCTGAAATTGAAAAGCGCCTTGCTTTGCTGGCAAAAAAAACAGGACGCACAAAAACATTTTATGCCAGAGAGGCTATACTTAATTACCTAGAAGAACTGGAAGACACCTATGCTGCGGAAAGAGCGCTTGATGAATTTTATGAGTCTGGAGCCAAAACAGTTTCTCTTGAAAAGGTAATGAAAGATCTTGGTATGGACACTTGAATTCTCAGAGCGCGCAAGACGTGACCTGAAATTACTTGACCATGTAATCGCGCGTCGGATTGTAAACTACTTGCGCGAGCGGGTCGCGCCTTCGGAACATCCGCAAGAATTGGGAAAGGTGCTGCAAGGCAGGAAGTACCAAGGCCAAATACGCTATCGCGTGGGCGACTATCGCGTCATCGCTGAACTCAGAGCCCATGTCCTTGTCATCGTCGTCATTGAAGTTGGCCACAGGCGGGAGATATATCGATAAGCCAACATTGGCGCAAAATTGTCCCTGAAAAACCGAATCCACTATCAGATATGCCGAGAGAAAACTTTGATCGGGGTTACAATAATCTCTTGGGAATTGACTATGCAAAAACCCTAAATTTAAGCAAACTCTACTCCACCGCTTTCGCACTCATCGGATTATTCGGATGCTGAGTCCAATTCGATGGTTGGGGATTTATCTTACGCCCTGTCCTCGCATCCGTACCAGAGGTCTGCTGCACCATGGTGATGCAATTCTGCACCGGGCATACCTCCACGCATAAATTGCAGGCCACACATTCATTGTCCATCACTTCAAAATGGCGCTTACCATCCTTCTCCATCACAATGGCTTGGTGCGATGTATCTTCACACGCCGCATAGCAACGCCCACATTTGATACATAAGTCTTGGTCAATCTTGGCTTTGGCAATGTAGTTGAGATTGAGATATTGCCAATCGGTTACATTAGGCACGGCTCGACCGCGGAAATCATCAACCGTGGCATAGCCCTTTTCGTCCATCCAGCGCGATAGGCCTGACTTCATTTCTTCCACAATACGGAAACCATAGGTCATGGCAGCCGTACACACTTGCGCCGTGCCAGCCCCCATTGCCATAAATTCTGTTGCATCACGCCATGTGGTAATGCCACCAATGGCCGAGATCGGAAAGCCGTTGGTTTCCTTGTCGCGGGCAATTTCAGACACCATGGAAAGTGCAATGGGTTTGACCGCTGGCCCGCAATAGCCGCCATGCGAACCTTTGCCGTCAATCGAGGGCATGGGCGAGAATGAATCAAGATCAACATGGGTGATGGAGTTGATGGTATTAATCAAAGACACCGCATCGGCCCCACCTGATTTGGCGGCGCGTGCTGGTTTTCGAATATCAGTGATGTTGGGTGTAAGCTTAACAATCACCGGCATGCGCGTAAATTGCTTGCACCACCGCGCCACCATCTCGATATATTCAGGCACCTGGCCCACGGCAGAACCCATACCGCGTTCACTCATCCCATGTGGGCAACCAAAGTTGAGCTCAACGCCGTCACACTCGGTATCTTCCACCCGTGCCAGAATTTTTTTCCAAGCATCTTCTTCGCAAGGCACCATCAGCGAGACGACCACCGCGCGGTCTTTCCACTCGCGTTTCACTTTCTTGATTTCTTGCAGATTGATATCCAATGGCCGATCAGTGATCAATTCAATGTTGTTCAGCCCCAGCAAACGCCGATCCGCACCATGAATTGCCCCATAGCGCGGACCGTTGACGTTGACGACGGGAGGTCCGTCTTCGCCCAGTGTTTTCCATACAACGCCGCCCCAGCCCGCTTTAAAAGCGCGCACCACGTTATATTCTTTGTCAGTCGGCGGGGCCGAGGCCAACCAGAACGGATTGGGAGATTTGATGCCAACAAAATTAGTACGAAGGTCAGCCATGATCCTAGCCCTTCAAAAATGAGTTGATTGATTCTGCTGCGCGTCTGCCGTCATCGACCGCGGCCACCGTCAATGAGCGGTTGCCAGCAACACAATCACCCCCAGCCCAAACTTTCGGCCGCGACGTGTGCTTGTTTCCATCCACTTTGATACGGCCATCTTGCAGCGCCAAGGCCCCTGCCATCACATCCTCAAATGTTTGTCCGATGGCTTTGAACACCACATCGGCAGCTAGAACATAAGTCTTTCCAGTGCCGATCAGCTTCTTACCTTTCATCATTGTGCTTTCAACTTTTAAGCCAATGGCTTTACCACCTTTGATGATCAGTTTCTTTGGCTTAGCCCATTCACAAATTGCCACACCGTGGCTCAGCGCCAATTCTTGTTCATAGGCAGAAGCCTTCATATGTTCACGGCCGCGGCGATAGAGAATGGAAACCTCTTCAGCACCAAGTAATTTAGATTGCACGGCAATATCGATGGCCGTCATGCCGCCACCGATCACCAAAACATTCTTACCTACCTTGAGTTTCGTTAAATCTTTGGCTTGTCGTAGCTCAGCAATATAGGCCACGGCATCTTCAACACCTTTTGAATCTTCACCTTTAATACCAAGTGCATTCACACCGGCATAGCCGAGGCCCAAAAACACCGCGTCAAAATCCCTTTCAAGTTGTGCCAGCTTCAGGCCCTTGCCAAGCGCCTTGCCAGTCTCAATTTTGATGCCCCCAATCGCCAGCACAAAATCCACTTCTTGTTGCGCAAAATCATCAACCGTCTTGTAAGCCGCAATCCCAAATTCATTCAACCCGCCCGCCTTCTTGCGCGCATCAAATATCGTTACAGCGTGTCCGTGCAGGGAAAGGCGGTGTGCACAGGCAAGGCCCGCAGGCCCTGCACCAACAACAGCAACTTTTTTGCCTGAATCCTTCTCTCTTGCATAAGGGTGCTTGTCCGCCATTGCGGAATCTGTGGCATAGCGTTGCAACAAGCCAATTTTTACGGGCTTACCTTCGGCCACTTCACGTACGCAGACTTCCTCACACAAAGTCTCTGTGGGGCAAACCCGTGCACACATGCCGCCGAATATGTTCTGATCAAAAATTGTCTTGGCCGCAGACTTCGCGTGCCCGGCCTGAATCTCACGAATGAACATCGGAATATCAATCGACGTGGGGCAAGCCTTCATACAGGGCGCATCATGGCAAAAATAGCAGCGATCACTTTCCACCAGTGCTTCATGTGCATTCAGGGGCGGATGCAAGTCAGCAAAATTGGCTGCAAGCTGCGTGGTGTTGAGCCGTTTTGCCTGAATGTCAGGAGCATGCGCCATGGTTCACCTCAGATGCTGATCACGAAACGCTAACCCAGTTTGTCCATTTGGTCAAATTTCTGCAAAAGCTGGACGGGAGGCTAAACCTTGGTTATTGTCATACAAATAATATGAGGCTTAAAATACCATGACGACAATGCCCCAACAGAAACTAAAACTCCGTTCGCAATATTGGTTCGACAATCCCGACAATGCCGACATGACGGCGCTCTACTTAGAGCGCTATCTTAACTATGGTTTTACTTTAGGCGAACTGCAAGGAGGCAAGCCGATCATCGGTATTGCTCAAACTGGCAGCGACCTTAGCCCCTGCAACCGCGTACATATCGAATTGGTCAAGCGCGTGCGTGACGGCATTATCGCTGCAGGCGGCGTGCCACTGGAATTTCCAGTTCATCCCATTCAAGAAACCGGCAAACGCCCCACGGCTTCACTTGACCGCAATCTGGCTTATCTCTCGCTGGTGGAAGTGCTTTACGGTTATCCGCTCGACGGCGTGGTGCTCACCGTCGGTTGCGACAAAACCACGCCGGCTTGTTTGATGGCCGCGGCCACCGTTGACATTCCAGCCATAGCGCTTTCGTCCGGCCCAATGCTGAATGGGGACTATAAAGGCCAGCGCACCGGCTCCGGCACCATCGTCTGGCTTGCGCGCGAAAAATTGGCCATCGGTGAGATTGATTACAAAGGCTTTGTTGATCTGGTGGCATCATCGGCCCCCTCAACTGGCTATTGCAACACGATGGGCACCGCCACAACGATGAATTCTCTGGCCGAAGCTTTGGGCATGACGCTTCCCGGCAACGCTGCCATTCCAGCGCCATACCGCGAGCGTGGCCAAATGGCTTTCGAAACCGGCAAACGCATTGTTGAAATGGTTACCGAGGATTTGACTCCTTCAAAAATTATGACGCGCGAATCTTTTGAAAATGCCATCGCGGTGAACACTGCCATAGGCGGCTCTACCAATGCGCCCAATCATTTGAACGGCATTGCCGCACTTCTCGACATTAAGCTTGAGGTGAAGGATTGGGAAAAGCACGGCCTTGATTTACCTTTGCTAGTCAACATGCAGCCCGCGGGTGAATATCTGGGTGAAGATTATCACCGCGCTGGCGGCGTTCCCGCCGTGGTGGCTGAGTTGATGAGCGCTGGGAAAATTCACGAGAAGGCCCTTACCGTCAATGGCAAGAGCATCGGCGAAAACTGCAAGGACAAGTTCTCATGGAACCGCAAAGTCATCCGCGAATATAACGACCCAATCAAGAAAAATGCCGGCTTCAAAATGCTCCACGGAAATTTGTTTGACTCGGCCATAATGAAAACCTCGGTGATTTCTGAAGAATTCCGTAAGCGCTATTTGTCTAACCCGAATGACCTCAACGCCTTTGAAGCCAAAGCCATCGTGTTTGATGGGCCGGAAGATTATCACGCCAACATCGATGATCCGAAATTGGATGTGGATGAAAATACTATTCTCTTCATCCGAGGTGTTGGCCCCTTGGGTTATCCGGGTGCCGCTGAAGTGGTAAATATGCGTGCGCCAAATTATCTTTTAGAAAAGGGTATTCGTTCGCTCCCCTGCGTTGGTGACGGCAGGCAATCCGGCACGTCGGGTTCGCCCTCTATTCTCAACGCCTCACCCGAAGCCGCAGCAGGTGGCGGGCTCGCTATCCTGAAAAACGGTGATATGGTGCGCATTGATTTGAATACGGGCGATTGCAATATGTTGATCAGCACCGAGGAGATCAACAAACGCAAAGCTGAACTCGAAAAAAGTGGGGGCTATAAAATTCCACCCGCGCAAACCCCGTGGCAAGAAATCTATCGCAACACCACCGAACAACTTGCACAAGGCATGATCATCAAAGGTTCAACCAAATTCCAGCGCGTGGCCAAAACCATGGGCATTCCAAGGGATAATCACTAATGCACACCATAAAATCCCCCGGCCTCAAGGCAACCTTTTCAGATTATGGCGCGCGCCTTATCGGTCTTGAAGTGGATGGCGTGGATGTCGTCTTCGGCACGCCACTGAACGAGGCGCATGAGACTTGGGACAATTCGGCAGGCATCACTTGCGGTCGCCATGCGGGCCGCATTTCTGGTTCGCAATTCACACTAGACGGACAAGTGCACAAGCTTGTTCCCAACCGTGACGGCTTTCAACTCCACGGTGGGCCAAAGGGCTTCGGCAGCACCATTTGGAATTCAAAAAAGAAGGGCAACGAGGTCGCATTCACATTGATAAGTCCCGATGGTGACCAAGGCTTCCCCGGCGAAATGCACGCCAAGGCAATATATGGTGTAACTGGAAATGTGCTATGGACAGAGCTTACCGCCACCACATCTAGGCCAACAGTGATCAACCTTACCAATCATGCCTATTGGAACCTGCAAGGCCCAAGCGCTGGCAAGGACGCGGCTTTCTCGCAAGAAGTGCAAATGAACGCCTCACGTTATCTCATCACCAATAAGAATCTTCTGCCCTCTGGTGAAATGGCCGACGTTTCCAAAACGGAATTTGATTTTCGCAAGCTACGCCCTGTAAAGCAGTCCTATGATCATTGCTTTGTGATCGACGGCAAGCGCGGTGATCTGAAGCAAGCTCTCACCATGCGCGATCCCAAATCGGGCCGCCGCATGGAAGTTTGGTCAACTGAATGTGCCATCCAGTTTTATACGGCGATCCATTGGGATGAAAAACTTCCCGGCAAGGGCCAGCCGTTGCATCAACACCAAGCCATAGCCATTGAGCCCCAGAACGTGCCGGATGCGCCCAACCATCTAAACTTTCCATCTTCATTCCTGAGGCCCGGCCATACCTATCACAACCGCATTGAGTGGCGGTTTTATTAAAAAAATTCCTGCTACGGGTTTAATTCCTCGCTTCAATTATAAAAAATTATAGGGATCCACATCAAGCTGCAAACGCAAGTTCCCCCTGGGCTTGATAGGGCTCAGCCACACCCCCAAAAACGCCTGCAAATTTACTTCTCGCGTGGCCTTCACCAACAAGCGAACGCGGTGCCTTCCACGCACCATAGCAATCGGAGCAGGTGCCGGGCCTAAAACCGAAACGCCTTCAGCGGCGGGCGCTGCCGAAGCCACCTCACGTGCAAAACGAAAAGTTTCAGTGGCATCTTTGCCAGAAATTACAATACCAGCAAGCCTGCCGTGGGGTGGCAAGCCCGCAATTTCACGAATGCGCTTTTCGCCTTCAAGATATGCATCGCGGTCACCGCGCACCAAGGCTTTCATCAAAGGATGTTGCGGCAGATAACTTTGCACCAAGGCGTGGCCGGGCTTCACGCCGCGACCCGAACGACCCGCCACTTGCGCCAGCAAAGCCCATGTGCGCTCCCCCGCACGTGGATCAGAGGACTCCAAAGCCAAATCTGCATCAACAACACCCACTAGCGTAAGATGCGGAAAGTGATGCCCCTTGGCCACCAGCTGTGTGCCAAGAACCAGATTAAATTCACCCTCTTCAACGCCGCGCAATGTGTCACGCAAATTCTGCCCGCGCGCCAAGTCGCTCGACAGGATGGCCATGCGTGCTTCCGGAAATAGCCGCTGCGCTTCTTCCGCCAAACGCTCAATGCCTGGCCCCACAGGCACCAACTGGCCCTCAGCCTTGCAAGATGGGCAGGCCTTGGGCACAGGTTCATTGTGCCCGCAGTGATGGCATTGCAGTTGTTTGCGAAAGCGGTGTTCCACCATCGCTGCCGCACAGTCTGGGCAATTCATGCGGTGCCCGCAGGCACGGCATAAGGTGAGCGGCGCAAAGCCGCGACGATTTAAAAACAGCAGCGCCTGATCCCCGGCTTGCAGGGCCGCTGCAACTTCTGAAACCAAACGCGGGGAAAGCCATTGTCCAGCCTCTAATTTCTCGGCCGTCATATCAATGAGGGACGTTTCCGGAAGTTCTGGTCGCCCGTGGCGATCTTTCAGCTTTACTAATCCGTAACGCGCCCGATCCACATTCACCAAGCTTTCAAGCGATGGTGTGGCTGATGACAGCACCACTGGAAATTTCCCCAGCGTGCCATAAAGCACTGCCATATCTCTTGCGTGATAAGGCACACCTTCGTCTTGTTTATAGGCACTCTCATGTTCCTCATCGACAACAATCAGCCCTAGCTTCACCCAAGGCAAAAAAAGTGCCGAGCGCGCACCTACCACAATGCGCGCTTCACCCGATGCCACACCGCGCCACACCCGCTCACGCTCACGTAGGCTCAAATCAGAATGCCACTGCGCCGCTTCACAAGCAAAGCGTCTCTCAACGCGTGCAATGAACGGTGCAGTCAGCGCAATTTCTGGCAACAGCAATAAAAGTTGTTTGCCCGTAGCCAGCGCCGCAGCCATCGCTTCAAAATAAACTTCGGTTTTGCCAGATCCCGTAACGCCGTCTAACAGCATCACCTTATGTGCCCGCACTGCCACCATTTGGCGCATTGCAGCCGCTGCTGTTTGTTGATCAGCATTGAGTCTAAGGCCGCCCGCATTCAAATTAGGCTCAATAAATTTCGCATGTGGCGGCAGACCCACTTCTTTTAATGCGCCCAAGGTGCCCAAAGCCTTCACCACGCCGGCCCCAACACCAGCCGCCTCGGCCAGTTCAGATGTCTTCAGCGCAAAACCTTGGGCTGCCACCTCAAGAACCCGTGCGCGTTGCGCCGTGAGCTTGGCCGGTTTCACATCACCCGAAACCCAAGCCATTTGCAATTTCGGGTCTTCCAACGCCGCTGGCACCCGCATCACCATGCGCAGCACATTGCCCTTGGGTTCAAGATAATAAGCGGCCAACCATTCCACAAATTTGACGTGGGTTTCGCTCAAGCTTGGCGCATCACAACGGCGTGTCACTGCACGAAGCTTCATATTGGTGCCGAAACTTTGCGTGACCTCCCAAACACAGCCCAAATAATTGCGTGGGCCCAGCGGCACTTCCACAAAATCCCCCGCTGCCAATTCCATGCCATCAGGGATCGCATAGGAATAGGCTTGCCCCAAAGCCAAGGGCAAAAGCACTTCCGCGATTCTGATAGAGTTCTCCATATGTTCAGGAATAGACTTTGAAGCAAAAGAGTTCCAGCACTATATAAATTTGATGTTGCACCGCCTGAAACCAGCGCCCGACGTTACCGAGATCGCCTATCTCGAACCCGCACTTTACGCGGCGCGCCTGCGTGATCAGCAAAACCTTCTTCTGTTCGAAAGCGTGATGCGCCATGAACATTTGGGCCGCTGGTCATTCCTTGCCTGTAACCCATCTGAAACTTTGCGCGATGAAAGCTTAGAAACAATTCGCCGCGAATTGACCAAAAACGCTGTGGCACCCATAACCAACCTTCCACCGTTTCAGGGCGGCTATGCAGGATTCATCTCATATGATGCGGGCTGGAAATTCCAAGGCGCAAAGCACACGCCGCAATTCAAAGCGCTCTGCCCCCCAATGATTTTTCATCGTTATGATACGGTGATCGGCTTTGATCACATGCAAGAACGCGCCTTCATCCTTGGGCCAGATCACGTTCAATTAGAAAAATTGTTGAAGCGCAAATCGGCACAAAAAGGTTCTCATTTGATTGAAGGTTGGCAATCAAACTTCACAAGACCAGAATATGAAGCCGCTATCCGACGCACCGTCGATTACATTCTGGCGGGCGATATTTTTCAAGCCAACATCACACAGTGTTTTTCCGCGGATATTCCGAATGATTTCTCCGCCTTCACTTTCTATCAAAACTTGCGCGCCAAAAATCCCGCAACTTTTGCAGCTTATTGCGATTTTGGTGACATGCAGATTGCCTCATCTTCACCTGAGCGTTTGGCGAAAATGGTAGGGCGCGATTTGGAAGCACGCCCCATCAAAGGCACACGCAAACGCGGGGCTGATGGCACACAAGATGCCATCATGATCGCCGAGCTGCAGTCCAGTCGCAAAGACCGCGCTGAAAATGTGATGATTGTTGATCTTCTGCGTAATGATCTCAGCCGCATTGCTAGGCCCGGCACGGTGAACGTTCCAGTGCTCTGTGGCTTGGAAACTTACGCCAATGTGCATCACTTGGTTTCGGTTGTGCAAGCGCAGGCCCGAGACGGCATTGATGCCATCGATTTGCTACATGCTGTTTTTCCCGGCGGATCGATCACCGGCGCTCCAAAAATTCGAGCTATGGAGGTAATCGCAGAGTTAGAGCAACAGTCGCGTGGGCTTTATTGTGGCTCACTGGGCTATCTCGGCTTCAACGGCAATGCAGACTTCAACATTGCCATACGCACTGCATTTTTCGCGCAAGGCAAAGCCTATGTGCAGGGCGGCGGCGGCATCACCGCCCGCTCCAACCCCGCTGTTGAATATGACGAAAGCATCACGAAAATCAGCCGTCTCATGGAAGCCTTTGCACCGTGATTTTGATTGTCGATAACTACGATAGTTTCGTCTTCAATATCGCACGCTATTTTGAAGAGCTGGGCGAACGCGTAAAAGTTATACGCAATGATGAAATTACATTACGCGATATCAAAGCCAAAGCCATCGTTATTTCTCCCGGCCCTTGCACACCGATTGAAGCCGGCGCATCACGCGATGTGGTGCGCCAACTTTCCGGCAGAATTCCCATCCTTGGCATTTGTTTAGGGCATCAAGTGATCGGCGATGTTTTTGGCGCAAAAGTCAAACGTGCCAAGCAACCATTACATGGTGAAGCTTCAGTTATTGAACACGATGGTGGTGGTATTTTTAGTGGCCTGCCTCAAAGCTTCTCTGCTGGCCGCTATCATTCTCTCATTGTTGATGAAATCGAAAATACGCCATTGCGCATCACCGCCCGCGCGGAAAATGGCGAGATCATGGGCCTTCAACATCAAACCCAACCCACATTCGGCGTGCAATTCCATCCGGAGTCCATTCTTACCGAATACGGCTATGATCTGCTGCGTAATTTTTTGAAGGTGACTGCATGACGATTTGGTGCAACGGAAAATTTGTTGACCTCTTAACTCTCGATCCGGCCGAACGCGGTCTGATGTTGGGCGATGGCATTTTTGAAACCATTGCTGTTCGTGAAGGCAAAGTTATCTGGCTTGAGGAACATCTAGTCCGCTTGCAACTGGCAGCAAATGAACTTGGCTTGAGTTATAACATCAGTACAATTCGCGCGGGAGTTGCTTCGCTTCTAGCCAAATCAAATAGTTCGATAGAAGTGTTGCGTCTTACATTGACACGCGGGTCAACGCCGCGCGGATTGTCTGCGCAAGGAGAACAACCAACCCTGATCATTTCGCTTAACCCTTTTGACCCAACAAAGCTGCCCAAGTTTGTTCGCCTTGCAACGTCCAAGATCCGCCGTAACGCCACTTCGCCGGCCTCACGGCTGAAAACACTTTCTTACATCGACGCCATAGCAGCCGCTCGTGAGATAGCCGCTATTGCTGATGACGCATTAATGCTCAACACCGATGGTAACGTTGCGTCAACGACGGTTGCCAACATCTTTCTGTTGAAAGATAATCGGTTGATTACGCCCGCTGACGATCAAGCCATTCTCCAAGGCATCACGCGTGGAAAATTGATTTTAGGTGCAGAGATGCACGGCCTGAGTGTTGAATGTCGGGCCATAAAGCCAGCCGAATTACGACTTGCAGATGCAGTATTCTTGACTAACAGCTTGCGTTTGGCTGTGCCCGTCACATCTATTGACGGTGTGGCGTGTGGCGGTCGGTCGATTGAAGCCATCGGCACTTTCCTAAGCGCCGCAAAGTAACGTCTCCTTCACCATTGCACGGCAGATTTAGGGCATGGTTGAAGGCTTTAAACTCGCATCAGATTCTGCCGCCCTTGCACGGGGCTGGCTTGCCACGTTGAAATCTGAACGCCGCCTTGCACCAAAAACGCTGGAAGCCTACACACGCGACATCACACAGTTCGGCGCTTTTATGCAAGATCATCTGGGTGAACAAGCAACGGCCAATGCGCTCGCCAATCTTGAAGCGTCTGACTTTCGCGCGTTTATGGCACGAATGCGTAATGAGGAAATAGAAAGCAGGTCTTTGGCACGCAAGCTCTCGGCGATTCGCTCGTTCTTTCGTCATGCTGAGCGCGGTGGTCATTTTAAGTGCGCCGCGTTGTCTGCCGTGCGCGCACCAAAGATCGGCCACTCAGTGCCGCGCCCTTTGTCCGAACAGAAATCTAACCAAATCCTTTCAGACAAAACTTTGCACCATGATCTGCCTTGGGTTGCCGCTCGCGACATTGCTGTTCTTTCATTGCTCTATGGTTGCGGGCTTCGTATTTCTGAAGCTTTGAGTTTGACTGCCAAGCAGGTGGAACAAAATCCCCTTGTGATCATCGGCAAGGGCGGCAAGACACGACTGGTACCGATGGTGTCGGCCACAGTGGAAGCCATCGCAAATTATCGTAAGTTAGCGCCATTTCCATTTCTGCCATCCACACCGCTGTTTCGCGGCATCAAAGGCGGCGCATTATCGCCACGTATCATTCAACTGCTGGTTGAACGTCTGCGCAGCACGATGAACTTACCAGACAGCGCCACGCCACACGCCTTGCGCCATTCATTTGCATCTCACCTGTTAAGCAATGGGGCCGATCTTCGCGTGATCCAAGACTTGCTGGGCCACGCTTCGCTTTCATCAACGCAAATTTATACTGAAGTAGACCGCAAGCATTTGCTGGAACAATACCGCAAAGCATACCCGCGTTAGAGCTTCCGCAGCTTTAGGCGGCCATCTTCTCGCTTAACGCCATCGCACGCGTGACAATATCTAACAATTCTTCTGGCTGAACGGGTTTACGCATAAAATCAAATATCTTTAAATCTGCCGCTCGCAACTGTGTGGAGCGTTCAACATCTGCTGTCACCATCACGTAAGTAGACTTTGCACCCATCACCTGCAAAGTTTCGATCACATCCAAACCATTTTTCACACTGCCTAAACGGAAATCGAAAATTCCAACTGAGAAGGTTTGATCCACCGCAAACTCAACAGCGCTTTCAGGATCAGCAAATGCCTTCACTTTATACCCACAGTCCGCCAATAGCTCTGCCACACTCGTCAGCAAATCCACGTCATCGTCGAGGATAAGAATATCGATGTCTTTTTTCGTCATTTGACCCATTCCCTTGGGTGCATAATGACACAAAGACATTTGATCAGATTTAAGCCGATGCCTCAAATTTTATGAATGTATCGCGCGTCCAGCAACGGCCATGGCCGCTTCCTTAACAGCTTCTGAAAGTGTGGGGTGGGCATGGCAAGTGCGGGCCAGATCTTCGGCAGAGCCACCAAACTCCATTAAAACCGCCACCTCATGAATCAATTCACCGGCCTGAGCGCCGATGATATGACACCCTAAAACGCGGTCTGTTTTGGCATCTGCGAGAATTTTAACAAAGCCATCGGTGGTTTGGTTGGCCTTCGCGCGGCCATTGGCCAGAAACAGAAATTTGCCGCTCTTATAGTTAACGCCAGCTTGCTTCAGCTCGTCTTCAGTCTTGCCCACGCTGGAAACTTCCGGCGTGGTGTAAACCACACCGGGGATCACGTCATAATTCACATGGCCCGCTTGGCCCGCCAACAACTCAGCCACGGCAATGCCTTCATCTTCAGCCTTGTGCGCCAACATCGGCCCCTTGATCACATCGCCAATCGCATAGATTCCATTAACCGAAGTTGCATAGTGCTCGTTCACTTCAATGCGCCCACGTGCATCTTTGACAATGCCAACTGCCTCGCAGCCCAAACCTTCCGTGTTGGGCACACGGCCCACGGCAACAAGCACAACGTCTGCAGCAATGTCCTCGGCAGCACCGCCAGCAGCAGGTTCAACCGCTAAGGCAACACCAGCGGCAGACGTTTTCGCACCTATTACTTTTGAAGCCAGCTTGAACGTAAATCCTTGGCGCTCCAACAAGCGCTGAAAGTTCTTAGCCACTTCACTATCCATGCCGGGTAGTATGCGATCAAGATATTCGATCACCGTGACTTTTGCGCCAAGCCGCGCAAAGACCGAACCAAGCTCAAGCCCAATAACACCCGCACCAATCACTGTCATCGTCGCCGGGATTTTTTCAAGAACGAGTGCGCCTGTTGACGTGACAATCTGCTTCTCATCAACCGTCACACCTTTAAGTGCGGCAGACTCAGAACCAGTGGCGATCACAATGCTTTTGGCCTCGTGAACAGTCTCACCCACCTTCACTTTGCCAGAACCAACAATTGTGGCGCTACCATGGATTACATCAATCTTGTTTTTCTTGAACAAAAAGTCGATGCCCTTGGTGTTGCCATCAATGGCTTCTTGTTTGAACTTCATCATTTGACCAAAATCTACCTTGGTGTCGGCAGTGAGGCCCATCTTCGCAAATGAATGCTTTGACTCAGCCAAAAGTTCGGTGGCATGCAGCAATGCCTTTGAAGGGATGCAGCCTACATTCAAACACGTGCCCCCATGCGCGGCTCGCTTTTCAATCACCGCAACTTTCAAACCCAGTTGCGCCGCGCGAATGGCGCAGACATAACCAGCAGGGCCGGTGCCGATAACAATGAGATCGTGCACCATTATTATAAATCCAAAATCGCGCGGCTTGGGTCTTCAAGCCCTTCCTTGATGCGCACGAGGAACGTAACGGCCTCTTTGCCATCCACAATGCGGTGGTCATAGGAGAGTGCCAGATACATCATCGGGCGAATGACCACTTGGCCAGCAACCGCAATCGGCCGTTCCTTGATCGCGTGCATGCCCAGAATGCCACTCTGTGGCGCATTCAAAATCGGCGTACTCATCAAAGAGCCATAGATGCCACCATTGGTAATAGTGAAGGTGCCGCCTTGCATGTCAACGATTTGCAATTTGCCATCGCGCGCTTGTTTGCCATAGCCCGCGATCGTTTTCTCGATTCCAGCGAAAGACAGCAAGTCGGCGTTTCGCAAAACGGGAACGACAAGACCCTTCTCTGTGCCCACCGCCACGCCAATGTTATAGAAATTCTTATAGACAATATCCTCGCCATCAATCTCAGCATTTACTGCCGGCACATCTTTCAGCGCTTGAATGCAAGCCTTCACAAAAAAGCTCATGAAGCCCAGTTTTACACCGTGCTTTTTCTCAAACACGTCTTTGTATTGATTGCGCAGCGCCATAACGGCACTCATATCCACCTCGTTAAAAGTGGTGAGCATGGCAGCGCTGTTCTGCGCATCCTTCAGCCGCCGCGCAATGGTGGCGCGAAGCCGCGTCATCTTCACGCGCTCTTCGCCACCTTGCGGAGTCGCAGGGACAGGCGATGATACTGCCATCGGCGCAAACACAGCGGCGGGCTTGGCTTCCAATGTGGCAATCACATCACCCTTTAGAATGCGGCCGTCTTTGCCCGTGCCAGAAATATCCGTGGGGTTAAGATTATTCTCGACCACCGCCTTGCGCACGGCAGGTGAAAGCGAAGCCTCAGCAGGCTTAGCCGCCACAGGCGCTGGCGCAGCAACAGGCTTTGGCGCAGGCGAAGGTGACGCCGCACCAGCAGCACCTTCTGCAATCGAACCCAACAAACCACCCACCGCAATTGTAGCTCCGGCCAAAGCCGAAATTTTTTCCAATTTGCCCGAAGCAGGTGCGGGCACTTCCACCGTCACTTTATCGGTCTCAAGTTCAACCAAAGGCTCGTCGATCTTCACCGCATCGCCTTCTTTTTTAAACCACTTGGCAATGGTGGCTTCAGTGACGCTTTCGCCCAAGGTTGGCACGCGAATATCTTTGCTCATGACCGTAATTTTTCCTTATGCCATCGCTTCGTCGAGGAAGGTTTTGAGTTCTTTAAGATGTTTGCTCATCAGGCCAGAGGCCGTGGCTGCAGAGGCCGAACGACCCACATAGCGCACGCGCGTATTTTTGGCTTTGATGAAATCCAAAACGCGCTCGAGATTTGGTTGTGCAAAACTCCACGCACCCATATTCATCGGCTCTTCTTGGCACCAGATAAATTCAGCCTTGGAGAACCGCGCCAGTTCTTGCGCCAATGCCTTGTGTGGCCATGGATAAAGCTGTTCCACACGCATCAGATACACATCATTCAGGCCACGCTTCTCGCGCTCTTCATAAAGATCGTAATAAACTTTGCCGGAACAGAGAACCACGCGACGAATTTTATCATCCTTCACCAGTTTAATTTTTTCGCTCTTCAGAAATTCTGCTTCATCCCACAAAATTCGGTGGAAGGTGCTCTGCGCACCCATCTCATCCAAAGTTGAAACCGCACGCTTATGGCGCAACAAAGATTTTGGCGTCATCATAATCAATGGTTTGCGGAAATCGCGCTTCATCTGGCGGCGCAGAATGTGGAAATAATTTGCAGGTGTGGTGCAGTTCGCAACTTGCATATTATCTTCTGCACACATCTGCAAAAACCGCTCTAAGCGTGCTGACGAATGTTCTGGCCCTTGCCCCTCATAACCATGCGGCAGCAAGCAAACCAAGCCAGACATGCGCAGCCATTTGCGTTCGCCCGACGAGATGAACTGATCGAAGATCACCTGCGCGCCATTAGCAAAATCGCCAAACTGCGCCTCCCACAACACCAATGCATCGGGCTCCGCCAGTGAATAACCATATTCAAAACCCAACACCGCCTCTTCCGACAGCATAGAATTGATCACTTCGATTTTTTTGTTCTGATTCTTAATGAGATGATTGAGCGGCGTGTAACGCTTCTCTGTCACTTGATCAATCAACACAGCGTGACGTTGCGAAAAAGTCCCCCGCTGCACATCTTGGCCTGAAAGTCTAATCTTCAAACCTTCCTTCAACAGGCTGCCAAAGGCCAAAGCTTCACCCATGGCCCAATCAATACCAGTGCCCTCTTCAATCATCTTGCGCCTTGCATCCAGCACGCGCTGCAAAGTTTTGTGTGGCGCAAAGGTCTTCGGAACCTTTGTCAGCTTCAGGCCCATGGCCTTCAGCTCTTCAACTTCAATTCCCGTCTGCCCACGCCGTGCATCATCCAGCACTTCGGCAGATTTCATGCCGGCCCAACGGCCATCCAGCCAATCTGCTTTGTTGGCCTTATAGCCAGAGGCAACATCCATCGCATCGTCAAGGCGTTTGCGGTAGTCGGCCTTCATCATATCATATTCGCCTTCGACCAATGTGCCTTCGGCCAGCAATCGCTTGGCATAAACATTGGTCACTGTTTCATGTCCCGCAATGCGCTTATACATCAGCGGCTGCGTGAACATCGGCTCGTCTGTTTCATTGTGGCCAAAGCGGCGATAACAGAACATGTCAATCACGACGGGCTTTTTGAATTCTTGGCGGAACTCCATCGCCACCTTAGCGGCAAACACCACAGCCTCCGGATCATCACCATTGGCATGGAAAATTGGCGCTTCAATCATCTTCGCAATGTCTGATGGATAAGGCGACGAGCGCGACCACAGCGGTGATGTGGTGAAGCCAATCTGATTATTGATAATGAAATGGATGGAACCGCCAGAGCGATGGCCTTTCAGGCCAGACAATCCAAAACATTCGGCCACAACGCCCTGGCCCGCAAAAGCAGCATCGCCGTGAATAAGCAGGGGTAAAACTGTCGTACGCTCTTTGTCACCATTCTGGTCTTGCTTGGCACGAGCCTTGCCAAGAACAACCGGATCAACAATTTCTAAATGCGATGGATTGGCCGTAAGCGAAAGGTGGACCGTATTGCCATCAAACACGCGGTCTGCGGAAGAGCCCAGATGATATTTTACATCGCCCGAACCCTCCACTTCATCTGGCGTAGAAGAGCCTCCTTGGAATTCGTGGAAGATCGCTGAAAATGGCTTGTTCAAAACATTGGCAAGAACATTCAAGCGCCCGCGATGCGCCATGCCCAGAACAATATCTTTAAGCCCCAGCTGCCCACCGCGTTTGATAATCTGCTCAAGTGCGGGAATCATTCCTTCGCTGCCATCAAGACCGAAACGCTTGGTGCCGGTGTATTTAACGTTCAAGAATTGTTCAAAGCCTTCTGCCTCAATTAATTTATTGAGAATAGCTTTCTTGCCTTCTTGAGTGAAAATGATTTCTTTATTCTCACCTTCAATGCGCTGCTGAATCCAGGCCTTCTGTTTGGGGTCTGTGATGTGCATGAATTCTACGCCAACCGTGCCGCAATAGGTTTTGCGCAGAATTTCAATAATTTGGCGGATAGTGGCTTTCTCAAGGCCCAACACATTGTCGAGAAAAATTGGCCTGTCAAAATCAGCTTCGGCAAACCCGTATGAAGCCGGATCAAGTTCCGGATGCTGAATAGGCTCTTTAAGTCGAAGCGGATCCAGATCAGCCGACAAATGCCCACGCATACGGTAAGCGCGAATCATCATCAGTGCACGGACGGAATCAAGTGTTGCGCGTTTCACATCGTCAGTTGGCGCGGTCGGTGCTGCCACAGGCGCAGGTGCCGCAACAGGCTCTGCACTTTTGGGTGGAGGCGGCGCATGGGCTTTCTCATAAGCCGCCCAATCGCCATCCAAAGCTGCGGTTAATTCGTCATCAGGCGGCAGCGGCCAATTGGTTCGCGCCCAACTTGGGCCCACGGGTCTCGCGCCATTTTCAATTTCAGAAAAAAATTGCCGCCAGTGTGCGTCCACTGCGGCTGGGTTCTGCTTGAAATTGTTGTAAAGCTCTTCAACATATTTGGCGTTTCCGCCATAAAGAAAAGACGACTGCTCAAATGCAGCCGTAACGTCAGTCTTGTTCATCTCACCACCATCGTTCAGCTCCGGCCATCGATCAATCGAAGGATTGATCGACTTCTGACAATTTGGCGTTTTGACTTTTTAAAGAAAGTCGAAAAGCCTTTCACAATCGCCAGCTTGCCGGTCAGGCACAATCGCCCGTGTAAACCAAATGTCTGTTCGCTTTGGGGCCAAAGCCCTGCAGCCGCCACTATATAAACACTAATAAATTAACAATCTATTCACTTTTTCTTTTTCAACTTTTTGAGCAGCGTTTCACCCAAAGCAGCCGGAGAATTTGAAATCGCAATTCCCGCCCGTTTCATGGCTTCCACCTTGGAACCTGCGTCACCCTTACCACCCGAAATGATCGCACCGGCATGGCCCATCCGACGACCGGGAGGGGCAGTAACGCCAGCGATAAAACCAGCCATGGGCTTCTTCACTTTGTTCTTTCGCAAAAACTCAGCGGCCTCTTCTTCCGCCGAGCCGCCGATCTCGCCAATCATAATGATCGACTTGGTTTTTGGGTCAGCAAGGAACATTTCCAACACATCGATAAATTCT
>JAYVOQ010000126.1:0-16028 GCA_043757845.1 Hyphomicrobiales bacterium
GCCAACAACAACCGTTCAGTAATACTAATAGGGGAAGAAACAATGATTCAGATGATTTCAATAGGTGAACGTGGGCTGGTTGTCAGCTTTAGCAAGCATGACCTGCTTTCAATCAAGGAAGGCGGCACGCTTCACGGTGAACTGGTGAACGCGGACGGCAAGACTAAAATCATGTTCATGCGTGACAGCACGTTCAAGGACATGCAGAAAAAGTTCGACAAAAGCCTTGCCGAAGACGTGGCAAAAAAGGCGGCAACGCGACAGGTTGAAGGTGCAGTTGGGGAATCGCAAGCGCTTGGCCAAGATATTGGGAATGCTGAAGAAGTCACCCAATAAAGCCCTTGACCGTTGTCTGAACAGAACATAACATGTTCGATATGAAAACAGAACCAAGAAACAAGACGTTCAGCGTCAGCTTTTCTGAATCCGGCTTGAAAAAGCTGAAGAAACGAACCGATCAACTGCACGTTGAAACAGGTTACAAGATTTCGCGGAATCAGTTCGTTTACAAGGCAACAATGGCGGTTCTGGAATATCAGCGACTGGTGGAATCGGGCGAATGGGAGCACGTTTCATTCGACGAAATTTATAAAAGCATCGAATGAGGGTGGTCAATATGGGATCAACGGCAATGCAAATCGTGAACGGATTTTTGTTTTTTATCGGCGGCATCATTGCAGCGTTTGTGATGAAATTTGTTTTTCATATTGGGCTGTGCAACTGAAGTTGGGGGGTTGCTGTGGCTGACGAAAAGGCGCGAACATTGTTCGCTGTCACTGAAACGAAGTTTGGCATCCCTTGGTGCATCAACTGCATAGGATTTAATCCGAACGATGCACCGTCACTTGCTGATTTCTGGGAACGCTTGCACAACCCCAACCGCGCGGTGCTTCGCAAGCACAAGCAACATGCGATGTCTCTAGGTCAATACACGGACAAATCCTGCATGATGTGCGGGCGTTCTTACGACCACCAGGGTGAACTTGACGAAACGTTCGCGTTGACCGCTAAGCGTGTCCGCGAAGAATTTCAGAACGCTGGTGTGTTCGGCGTTGACGATTTGAAGATTGAAATGGTGGTGGCGCAGTGCCGCAAGTCATTCACCACGCTGTTGGCCAATCGTTTCAGGATTCCGCGTGACCGTTGGCAATATCTGACTTTCAGCGGTCAGCTTGCTTACATCATCACGGTGGCACAGGAAACGAAGAAACAAAAATTTGAAGGCATGGTTCAGCTTTGATGAAAGTGATGGTGACACTTGCGGAAACAATCGATGTTGACAGCATCGCTGATTTACCAGAATTGCCCGATGAACCGGACAAAGTTCGCCTTGCGCGTGTGAAGGGTGAACTTGATCCGTTCATGTGGATTCCTGCAGACAAGCAATGGCTTCGTTACTTTTTGGAACCAAATGAAAAAGTATAAATACCAGCTGCACGATTTTTGGGATCGGTCCTTGGCCCGTCCTTGGGAATTTGATCACCTGGTGCAGCGTGGGGAAACCTTTGAATTCGACGGCGTGACCTATTCGATTGTGAAGAAGAACAGCAAAAAAAGCTGGGCAGTGATACGGATGACGCGGTATAAGATCCCTAACACGTCATCGCAATTTGTTCACAAGTGTCCGGCCAAAAAGGGCCACAGCGAATCGCTGTCCAGGGATGACATTGTGATGCTGCAAGAAAAGCATGGACAGAAACGTGCAGCGGACATCATGAGCGAACGGGTGAAGATCCGTGCTGTTGGTGCACAACTAGAATTCCAGTGCCCGTTCTGCAAAACGCTTTTTTGGCGTGCTAGCGCGGAACTTCCCGCACCAGTTTTTGTGGACAGAATTATGCGAACAAAACGGTTGAAGAGAAGATGAAAATTGATGATTCGATTCGTGAACTGGAAACAAGGCTGAACAACCATTACATGGTTCAACGCTTTCAGATTGAAAATCTGTTCAGCACGAAAGCCGACAAGGAATTTATTAAGGTGCAACTTTGGCTATCTCAGCTTCGGGACTGTGAAGGCGACTTCACGAAGATGTTGCGAATGATTCGAAGTGTTGTGCCTGTGCACTGGCCAGTCAGGCTGACCATTAAAACTGAAATCTAAGGGGTGCGAACATGGATGTTCCTGCAGAAGATTTTGTGAGTGTGAAGACGGGTAAGGTTTACCTAGAACGCGAAAAGATCATGGACACTGGTATCTATTACCATAGCCAGGATCGCACGTTTGACCTGGTGCACGTCACCCGTTCGAACCGGGATGAAATCACGGCACGTTCAGTGATCGTTCGGATTCCGGAAGACGTGGCAATGGAAGATCCAGTGGGCATGTATGAATCGGCTTTGAAGCAAATCGAAGCTTTTGATGAACGTATCAAAAAACAACGGAAGGAAGCGGGACTATGAAGGATAAAATTATTTTTGCCGGTGCGTGTGCAATGATTTTCCTGGTTGGGATTTTTTTTGGTGGCGCGGCGGTGGTCAGCCACATTCGCGTCAACACCGCACAGCAAGCGCAAGCGAACCTAGAAAACGACTTGAACACCCGTATCTTTCCAGGGATTCAAAAGCGTTTCGAACTTATTGAACAGGCACAATCACCAGCGTCCGCCGATAAGAAGAAGTAATGCACTGAAAATGGGTTGCGGGTTGTTTGCCATGATGATTTTTCACTTTCATGCCTTTAAATTACACCAAGCGTTGTGCCACTGCGGTGCAGCGCTTTGCTGCTTTTGGGTGAACAATGGACACATTTGAAGACGCGGTGTGGCAAATTTGGATTTGGCAGCACTCAAACAACCATTCTTTTTTCAGCGAACTGTTGACCTTGTTTCGCAAGGCGGACGTTTCCAACCGGGCTAAGCTTGGAACGGTGTGGCCGATGTTGCCGATTGCAATGGCTGCATGGGACAATGCGGAAGAAAATGGTGAAGCGCTGTTCAGACAGTTCAACATTCCAGAATCAAGGCAGGGAAGATGACAGGCAAACCGGAACCGAAATCACATCAGCTATGGCGGCATTACAAGGGCAACGCTTATGTTGTTGTCTGTGTCGCCTTGCGTGAATATGACCGCGTTCCGTTGGTCGTTTACCGTGGTTGTGAAGAAGAAACGTGGGTGCGTCCGTTGGGTGAATTTTTAGCTAAGTTTGAATTCGAAGGCGAAGCACCAACGATCCCTGTTGACCATGCCAGGAAGCTGATTGGCGAAGCCCTAGCGTTGTTGGGAACAATATGATTCGTCGTTTTTGCAAATGGCAACGTGTCCTGGTCCACGCTTTTTTGCGGACTGTTTTGAAGCCTTCCGAAGATCATCGCATGTGCAGCACCCTGGAAGGCGGTGCATTCTGTGCGTGCGGTTTTGGTAATAACGGTGTGACGTTCGATGAAGAAATGAAACGAATATTGAAGGGGCAATAGCCTATGCAGGCTGCACGCGCACGTTTGAGAAAAGATTGCGAATGAAGAAAACGTTGGTTGCGGTCAAAATCAGAACCGGACGGGGCGTGCGGGAAATCGTTCAGATGACCGTCATCCTGCTAGTGTTCGCTGGTATCCTGGCTTCGTTGTGTGGGGTGCAATACGTGATGTGTCGGAAGGAATCACCGAACGCTTCCTTCCTGGACTGTATGCGAAAGACGGCGAAGAAATGAAAGTCCTGCTATCGGTTCTACTTTTCAGCGGGTGCCAATCGGTTCCGCTGGAAGTTTTGTGCGCTGAACCGCTAAGGCTGGAACGCCTGAAATGTGTGGATGCGATGCGTGAATGTGATGACCGTTTGGCGTTGTGCTCGGGGTGTCCGGAAGGGGTGGATTGTGACTGATGAACATCATTGCCACGCACGCGGCTGCAAGAAGGTCACAAAGCCTGAAATGCTAATGTGTTTCGCGCATTGGAAAATTGTGCCCGAAGAACTGCAAAAGGCTGTTTGGGCCAATTACCGTGTTGGCCAGTGCAACGATAAGAAACCAAGCGAAGCGTGGCACAAGGCAGCAAATGCCGCGATTTCTTACGTGGCAGGAAAAGAAAGGCGCGGGGTGGCCGGTGGCGCGTAAGCCTAAGAAACGTTCACGGCAATCATGGAACTTCTGCAACAGCACAATGCGAAAGAACAGGAACGGCTTATTTAACGCGGCAATGGCGCTGTTGGGAGTGTGATTCATGTATTTCAAGCGTTGTGACATTTGCAAATCAAAGTTGTATGTCGATGATTCGAATTACTGCAAGAAATGTAATAATTGCTGTTGCACATGCGAAGAAGAAGACACCGCGCGCTTGCGTGAATTCTTCGATTTGATCAAGCACGGTGAACTGAAACATGTCTTGTGGCTGAAAAAGCAGTTCGAAGACTTTTGGGACATCAGCATTCCAGACCAGACAGAACCAGGAAGGAAAGATTTCGAATGAAACGTGATGCAACAGCACTGAAGCAACGTTACCTGAACGATCATGTTTTTAAAAGTCTTGTCGATGTTGTTGCATCGCATTTCAGAACCAATCTTGGTTACACGAAGCGGGAAATCTTGGATGCAGTCGCGACGGCTGAAATGATCATCAGGGACAACCGTCAAGCGCAATACATTAGTGTTGAACATGAAGCTGTGGCAGCGGGGTGAAGAGTTTGCTGATTTTGACAAGGCGTGTTGGCGAAGAAATTTCCATCAATGACGGGGAAATTATCGTTCGCGTTCTTTCCGTGAAGAACGGTCAAGTTCGCCTTGGTTTCACAGCATCCGATGAAGTGAAGATCAAACGCAAACCGCTGACACCGAAGAAGGTGAAAAAGGTTTGAAGATTGAAATAAAAATCGAAATCGAAGGGCAAGTTCTGATCGGTAACGTGTTCCAACACGATGTTGCGATTCCACCTGTTGCATTAGGCTTGGTCATCAAAGGCATGTTGCACGAACTAGCAAATGTGCCGATGAATATCGAATTTTCACCTGGACCGGGAAAGAACAACGTTGCACCGCTGATCAAGTTGATTCGCCCGAACTGAAAGCCTAATGCTGTGGAAAAACTGTTGGCGCTGCAAATGAATCGAATCGCCTTCCTAATCGATAGTCTAGAAGATGTGAAAATGGACATCGTGCTGTTCGAAGACGCAATGTTCACAACAGCAAAAGAATACGACGACAGCGCAGCGCTGACACAAACCATGGAAGCCATTTCGGTCCTAAAAATGCTGCAAGAAGACATGAATACGATACGAAGGAAAATGATTCAATTTCGAGGCTAAACATGACCAGAATTCAATTTAAAGTTTACGACGAAACAGGCAAAAGATCCCATGTTGATGAAGTCACTGTTCCTGTTTCCACCGATTACGCAACTAATTACGTAATCAATCAATGCGAACAACTTCGCAAAATTCCTTATCCAGCGTTACATGATTCCGGGAAGAATCCAGTTGCAACAGCACTTGAATCCCTTTCCACATTCAACAGTGCACTTACTAAAGCATTCCCTAACCCCGACTCTGACAGCATCAAAACCATCCAAATCATCCACAACCACCATTCACCATCCGGAAGCGCACCCGAAGCCTTCTAGGCGAAGGGAAGCGCGATTAGACATGTCCTATTTCACACCCTGTTTACTGTTGCCGTCGATGCACCATCAACGCACCATCGATACATGCACTCACAGAAATCTTTATTTAAAACCATGACCGCACAATCACTCAACCGCAACATGCACATTTCCCCTCTCAACACCGGGAAGAAAACAAGTTACAGCCCTTGTCGCCAACGACTAGGCACACTAAGGAAAGCATATAGAGAATCACATGCTAAATCGCATAACGAATCCACTGTAATTTACGTGCAATCAATCACTCTAGCAGTGGTGCAATCTAAAGAAGAATCCAGTGCAGATACGCGCATACAGAATGATGTAAAAATCATTGTCCCAATACATGTTGAAAAACATATTCAAACAGTCATTCTTTCAGTAAGTAATTCGCACGTTCAACATCATTCAACATTATTCAACATCATTCAACATCTGTTCAACATCATTCAACATCTGTTCAACATCTGTTCAACATTACTTTGTTGTCTCGCACCTTCCAGTGCGGAAGCCGGTCCTGAACTATTATTCTGAAACAGCGACGTTCGGTAATCAATCAACATACATTGATGATCGAACAACAACATTGCGCTGTGCTTTCAGTAACATCACACGTCCGCTTATGACCATTTGCGGACATCAGCATGTTACGCGCTTGGCACGATGCTTGTCCGTGCCAACAGCACACCTAAATAAAACAACAGGTTACAGCATTGTTTGCCGTAACTCCCCGCCGGGTATGGCAAAAACGGCTTGTGTCAAACTTTTTTACACATGGCAACCCATCTACCTACGCGTGCATATTTTTTCCACTGTTCGGTTCCACAACGTAAGGCACATGTATGCAACATGATTTCTATTTTTACCTGTGCGAAACAAAGCGCCTGCATTTCGAACAAGTCGGTAACAGCGCGACATTGACCGAACAGTGGTTGCGTGCGGCTGGTTCGGCACCTGTCGGCGAATGGAAGGACGCGCAACAGTGGGCTGGTATTCCGCTTGAAGTTGAATCGAAGCCGGTCAAGGAAATTAGTGGAACATCAAATATAATTCCGCTATTATCGGTTCCCCAACGTAAGACAGAAGAACAGTGCACGGTCTGTGGGTCGATGCGATCACTGGAAGGTTTGCGAATCCAGCACACCAGGAAAATGGACATGTCTGTGTTGCAAGAAGGAATTGACGCCTGACGGCGCTAGGGCGGCTGGATCACAGATTGTGGAAACGGATGGTGGCCGGGTGTGCAGGGTTTGCGGTGACAGGAATCCGATGTGGTCTGGTTTTGGATTCTGGTGGTGCAGCAAACATCAGGACCAGGCGGGAAAATAATGACATTACTTGGTGTGGTTTCAGACAGTCCGTGGGTGCAGGGTGTTTTCGTAATCTGCACAACGATAATGTTTTACGGTGGCATTGAAGCTTGGCGGCTGTGGCTGATCAGGAACGAAAAGAAATAACGATGACTGAACCAATTCACAGCGCGTATGTTTCCAGCGCACACGGCACACCGAAGCTTTGCGAATTCCTTTCGCACATGACAAAGGTGGAAGGTTGGGAAGACATGACGGTGAAAGTTTCTTTTGTCAGCATGAAGCAACCAGCGCCTTATGTAATGGGAAAGCTTTGGCACCTGTGGGAATGTTGGATTTCACCCGGCTGCACGATTGAGGTTTTGCGATGAAGACGATTACAGGGCCAAAAGATCCGGACGTGTATCACATCACCTGTGGCAACGATAAGTGCAGCGCCGTGCTGGAAGTCACAAAAAAAGACATGCGTTTGGACGCGGACCAGCGCGACGGCAATTCTTACGTGTTGCTTTGTCCGCACTGTGAAAAAGAAACGTGGATCGACACAACAGCACTGCAGCGGTTCGCGATGGTGAAGGTGCAGAAGACGTGAAGGCTAGCAACGTGATCGATGACCAGCAATTTGTTTGGACATTTAAAAACCTGGTGCGACAGCTGCAGGCGATTCACGTTGACCGGGCGCTGATCGAAGAACATCCAACCATTCCGTTTTGCCTGGTCTTCCATGTTGGACCTGAAGACGTGGAACTAGTGACCAGGCATTTCAGCGACAACAAGCCTTTTGCTTACAGTTTCACGGTGCGCACCTTGCCGTGGTGGCGTTGCCTTTTTGACCGTTACCAGCTGAAGGAAAAGAGATGAACGAAGTCTTCGCCGAAAACTTATTCTTGTGGATTTTGTTTGGCACTGTTGGCGGTGTCTTCGTTGGCTGGTGGCTGTGCAAGAAAATTAAATTCGGCGAAGCCGCAATGCGTGTGCACGAACAGCAATTGCGCGAAACGTTGGACCGTGCCGCGTTTGGGTTGGAACAGTCCCGGATGAAGCAACAGAAGTTTTTCCGCAACGTGGGGAATACCACCTTGCATCCTGGACAGGCGGTTGCGCGCGTGCCTGGTGGCGTGGTGGCGGTGACACCGCAAGAATCCAGCGGCATTGATCCACTAACGCTAGTAACGGCAATGCTGACGCATGATCACATGAAATCACAAGGGCAGCACACTGTCACCCCGGATGATTTCGCGAAGTCCGATAATTTCAAGCCGGTGGAATCAGCACCTGATGTTTGGCACGCGCCAACACACCACGATGCACCGGCACACGACAGTGGCTGTTCTTCACATCACGACAGTGGATCAAGTGACAGCGGTTCCTCTTCCAGCGATTGCGGTTCATCAGATTCAGGCTCACCATCTTCCAGCGACTAGACGTGTTACACAGTGAGATATTTTTTCGGCGGCTGAAAAGTGGTCAGATACATAAAAAGATTCTTGGCTGACTTACGGGAATTCAAACGGTCTATGCTTGCCCTAAAGCATTCGCCTGTTGGGCACCTAAGTTTAGGGGACACGCTGTATTTGGCAGCTGTTGCGTTAGAACTTGGTGTTGGTGTGCAGGAAGCCAGGGATGGTTCATGGCGTCAACGTTTTTCGGTGGTTGATGAATGAAACAAGAAGTTGAAACAGCGTGTCCGCCGTCATTCCCGGTTGCCGCGCTTGCTGTTCCCATGTTCATGTCTGGTTTGTCGCTTGGCGTCATGCTAGCGGTTTGCCTTGGCATTGCGTTTCGAAGGGTGAAAAAATGAATTCAGTTGACTACCGTTACATTTGCCCTTGCTGTAACAACCGTTACGGGGTTGCGCACCAGCGCGGTTGGGTTGATGTGCGAATGTGCGACACTTGTAAAATTGATCAGCCAAAGCGATATGGTGACGGCAAATTTAATTCTGCAAAATATCGTCAGATAAAACCCTCTGCATTGGTGGCAACTTGAATTGTAAGTTTTGTAATGAACCGTTGATCGATGAAAAGCGATTGTATAAGAAATTCTGTGGGAATCCCTGCAAGGCTAAGTTTGAAGCTGGTGTGTCGTTGCCGGTGAAGAATAAAGGGGACGGCGAAGGAAAAGCAGAGTAAGATTTTTGATTGGGCTTGTAATGGTTTCGACGGGATGAATGAAAATGTTTAGGCGTGCCGTGGATGATTTGGACCACGTAAATACTCGAATCAAACTTTTACCGGACACCAACGCTAACGTTGTCCATGTTGATTTCGGTGCAAGCCGTATCAACAAGCTTGCGGCCTAACAGCCAAAAGGAAAGTTGCTGAACACTTTCGTAATCAGTTCAGCAAAAAAGGTTTTTCGGCACCTTTAAACAACCGAAGCGACTGGCTTGGTGTGGAAACGCAGAACACCGCACCCGTTGTCGGACGTAAACCGGATGGTGGAAGGCGGTCTTGGGAAACTAAGGCAACTCCTGTCGGCGGACATAAAGCGTAACGCACGTAATTCTTGAACACGGATTTCATTTCGGACGCGGGTTCGATTCCCGCCAAGTCCACCATCCTTTCCTTGTTTCCTGGGTTGAGGGTTGAACGTTGACAAGACGAACTAGCATTGCGGTGTATCGCCAAATCGAAGCCGAGGGTTTGTTATCTAAGCGCCGATGGGAAGTTTACCGGCACCTGTTCAAGCTTGGACCGTTGACACAGCGGGAAGTTACCGATCAGGTTTCCAGCAAATTTGCAGCCGAACGCAGTTACACGCCACGATTCGCTGAACTAGAAAAAATGGGTGTCATCGAATCGGTTGGCGAACGCACCTGTTCAATCACCGGAAGACATGTTTTGATTTGGGATGTCACCGATAAGTTACCAGCGAAATACGAAGCACCGAAAACAATGCCGCGCAAGGAAGTCAAAGAACGGATGACCGTTTACCGCACCGCCTTGGTGACGATTTGGCGAGATAAGCGCACCCCGGAGTGGGCTAGGGACATCATTCGTGAACAGACAAAACAATTTCACAAGGAATCAACGTCATGACAGAAGAAGTCGTTGTGACACGCGCGCAACACGCGCTTCGCGTGCGCAAGCTTTTTGAAATCAATCGCAAACGCAAGGAACTGGAAAAGACCGAAGACGAATTGAAGTCCATGCTGAAAAAAGATCTTGGCACTGGTGTTCACCGTTACGGTTCTTACCAGCTGACCATCACAGAAACGGAAAAGCAAATCATCGACGTGGATGCACTAGCGGCACATCTTGGCGCGGGCGAACTGAACAAGTTCCGCAAGCCTTCTGTTTCGGTTGCAGCAACAGTGATCCGGGTGACTGAATGATTCAACCACCGATGCCAAAATATTGGATCGGCGAACACGTCATGTTTGATCGGTCCAGACTTTCGTATGCCAGGGACGAAGGCATGATGCTTGGCACCATCAACAGCATCGAAGTTCGCATCGCCGATCCGAAATCAAAGCCGGTGGATACTCGAAACGTTCCTGGACAGTGGCAAGTTTTGTATTGCACGGAACATAATGACCAGGTGCCGGAAGACTGCATTCTTGGACCGTGCGTGGTCGGAAAGAAACGCTAGTGGCAAAAAAGATTTTCACCCCGTTGACGCCTGATCAGATTCAGAACGAATACAGCGCCCGATCTTTCAGCGGTTACACGCTGACCGATTGGGTGAAGATTGATGGCAAGAAACGCCACATTGCCATGGTGGAAGTCGGTGGAAAAATTCAAACGTATGTCGATGGTCAATTGCAGAATGAAACTGAGGTTTCTTAGTGGCGACTGTTGAAGACGAATCGTTCATGATCGCTTGTTTGAAAATGGCAAAAGCTTATATCAAGATCGCACGCGATGAAATCTGGTTGTATCATTCGAAGCCAGACCACGAAATCGGATTGCAGGCGTTTGACCTAACCAGCATCAACATGTTGCTGGACAAGTTGATTCCGGTGCATCAGGTTCGGCTGGAACAAGCACGCAATCCAGCACCTAAATGGAAAGATCCGGCTGCATGTCCTGAGTGTGGCGGAACCCCGAAGACCGGGCACACAATGTTTTGTTCGGTGTTTGTGGAAGAAAAGAAAAAAACCAAGGTCAAGCTAAAACAGCGTGCACCAGAACCTGAAAAGGTGGTAAGCACTAATAAAATACCGGCCAGAAAATCGGGGTTGAGAAAAAGGATGGTGTAACGTGGACCAACCGGGGTTGCGACTAGTGCATTCCAAATCGGAAACTATTTGGGTGCACAACGATGGACCATCAATCGTTTTTTATGGTCTCAACAAAAAAGATCCGGTTGGAAAAATTGAACCTGGCCAAAACAAACGGATTCTAAAAAATTCTTTTGTGTGGTCCGCGCGCGGACAGGCGAATGTCAGATACATCGACGAATAGGTTTCCTTCCTTCTTAGACTGGATCGATGCGAAGGACGTTCCCCTAGAACCGTGGCAATGGGAAATGGTTAGGGCTTTGGATGACAGTGGAAATAAAGAAAAACAACAACAATTCGGATTCCACGTCACTAGACAAGGAAAAACCGTTTTGCACAAGTTGTGGTGGCAATACCACGGCGAACGCGCCGACCATCTTAGCAGAACCGAAAGCTGAAGGCTGTTGCTGTTACTGTGCGAACGATTACGTGCTTGGTTCGTTCGGTTCAGATGAAAAATTCTGTTCCAGATATTGCCGTTGGAACCATTACGATTAGGTGATTGCTGATGTGGGTTATAAAATTCCGAACTGACTATGACGAAGAACCCGTCAAGATTTACGCCGAAGACGTGGACACAATGAGTATGCCGCTGATTTACATTAGCGGGATTCGGATGAAGCACCGAAGCGCACTCATTGAAATCCCAAAAGACGAAGCGTTTGACGAACTGGTGCAGTGCGATCCCCTGATTGTTTGTTATTCCAGCATTGTCTATCTAGGTAAGCTGAAAGACAGTGGTGCAGTTGTGTCGTTGGGGGTGTGCAGTGGCGAAAAAAGTGAAGCTAGAAGTTGAATTCACGCTTCCTGAAGGTGTTACACACATGGGTGACATCCTTTTCCGGCTTGGCATTCGAATCAAACAATTGGCGGAAACCAACTGGCAGTATGCACCGGAAGGCGCGGAAAGCTTCAAGGGTGACCTGATGATTCGCAATCTGCAGGTTCAGGATGTGTAATGGAATTTGTGATCGTTGATCGTAACGAACGGCAGTGGTTGGAAAGTCTTGAATGGAAGGACGGCTCCCCCATTCCAGCAAAATACAACGGATTTTTTGTGAAGCGGAAAACGATCACCAAGGAATTCAACGGACGCGTGTTGTCAAGGGATGAATGGGTGATCCAGGTTGACACGGTGGCTGATTTGCTTAAGATTAGAGATATAGCACCGAACAATTATATTTCGCTTGGCACGTTGTGGGACCTTCCCGCGATTTTTGTTTGAGGGTTCGCGATGAAGGTTGTGCAGCTGAAGCCAAGAACGTCCGCACAAAAAGACAAGGCTGTCATTCGCGACAAATCACCGCTTGCGAAAGTCTTAGGACACGCACAGGAATGTGCCGCTGAAAAGCGCACGGCGGTCATCAACCACGAAGGTTGGGGTTTTGTTTGCATCGACGGCAAGGCGTGGATGTTCAGCCTGTTTAAAGGGCTTGGTGCTTTGGTGGCTGACGACGGCAAGGCGTTTGCGGTTGATCTAAAAAAGTTGAAGCTAACGCACGCGGTGACGCTTGCGATTGGATATGAAGTGACAGCCGAAGCCATTTCACAAGTTGTGGTTGTTGATTTCGCTCACAAGAAGGAACGGCATTCTTACCGGATTCCAGAACCAGCGATGCAGGGAATGCTTGCAACGTATTGTGTGACGAAGGGGTGCAATCTTAGTTTGACTTTGTGAAATGGGGGGGTGGCTTGTTGATTTTTGATTTTATTCGTCGATACGTTCAGGTTAGAAAAGCTAGGCGTCTTCTGTGCCGGATCAATTCCGGTCAGCTTACGTTTGACGAAGCGCGGACACAGGATTTGCTTCCGCCGATGGTAACTTCGTATTGGTTGTTAGAAAAAATCGCAAACAGCGGTTCTATTTTTTCTTGAGGGTTGCGGGTTGCTTGAGTTACGGGAAAGATTGAAAGCCGAACGGCACAAAATTCTGAAACCGTATTTCGATTTGCGGCGAAGCATCGGAACACCAGCCGACATTCAGAAGTTGGCTGATTACGTTTACCTTCCAAACCTGAAAAGGGTTGATGACGAAATTGTTGTGTCGTCTCAACTTTCAGAAATCCGGCAATATCTATTGCTATTGAAACTTGCTGTTGAAAAATTTGATCGTGAAAAAGGATTGGCGATTGAAGAATAAAGCGTGGATTGCCGTGATCAGGGGAACTGAAAAAGATGTGGTGAAGCGGTTCCCTGCAATCTTTGATACGGACAAAAATACGGTGAAGGTTGTGGTGGCGTTCAAACCGGAAAAAATTATCAAGCTGTTCAAGTCAACGCCGACGAAACCAGCGGTTCACATGGCAAGGGAAAGCGTGATGGTTCATTTCAAGGCATACGATCCACAGGTGCACAGCGTCACGGTTGTGCCAAGAACGGAAACAGAATGAACAGGGCATTCTGTGTGCGGGTTGTGCCGAACGACAACGGGCGGGCTGTTTTTGTTTTCGAGGTTGAACCGTGCGAAGCGCGGTCACACATGACCATCGACGAACTAGAAGACTTCATTTCAGGCGAAACAACTTACACAGCTTTTGAGAAAATCCAACTATCCAATCAGGTGCAGCAAATTCGATACACTCAACAGGCTTTGTCTAGTGTAAGATGAAACCACGAATCTTCCCTTGGGATTGGTGCCGCGTTCGTGGCTGTTGATAAGCTGTGAATTGCCTGGTGACAGGTTCCCGCCGATTCACAGTTTATCCACGTTCCTTCCACAGGAACCTTTCGTTGTGCAGTTGACACCCGCGCACGCGCGGCGGTAAGCAAACCGTCCTACATTTTGACTGGAGGGTTCTTATGCTTATTTGGTTACTGCACACCGCGCTGTTGCTTGGGCAAGGTCAGCTGACACACACGTATGGTGTTGACGCGCGCAATTGCCAAGACGAACTGTTTCGCGCCGGTCGGATCATCCAGACCAGCGACGACAATTTCAACGATGACAGGTTGGACAAGCGCCGGATCGAACGCGCGTGCTTCAACAACTTCCGCACCATCAAGGGACGGGCACAGCTTCCCGGTGTCCGCTTGGAAGACTGATCAGCCCGGCTTACCATCCGAAGAACCCCCCACGCGCACCTTGGCCGGGGGTTTTTTGCGTCTGTGGCGGGCGCTTCCCTGGTGCCTAGCGCCGTTTCGGTGCCTGGCTGTGGAATCGGGCGGCGGGACGGTCGGACGCAACAGCGGGCGTTTTTGGCGGTCAGAATCGCTGAAATCGCAACCCATTAAGACCGTTGGTTAATTCTGTCAGCTTCCGCTTGACAGGCGGAACTTTCAAAATGTGCAAAAGACTTGACGAATTGGTTCATCCTGTGCTTGCTGTTTCCGCCTTGACGATACAAGTCCCAAGTGTTGGGCGCCTTGTTTTCAGTCAGCGTGCAATACGCATACGGTGCAACTTCTTGTGCCGTTTCAATTGTAATGGTCTGGTGACGCGGTTGGTGCTGTTCGTTCGGGTAATACGGTTGGTTGGTGGCAACGTTGTTACTTGCCGCGCAAACGTTCGTTGATCCGATCATGATGCATTGGCCCGGTTGAATCGTGACGGTTCCCGCGTGCGCGCGTGCGCTGAAAGCTAACAGGACTAGTGCGATGATGGTTTTCATTTGGTGGTCCCCTTTTAGTGGTCCACCTTTTGTGGACCGTTTTCCTCTAAGGGGGTGGTTGGCACCCCCCGCGCTTTTTAGAAGTTCGTGATTCCGTGTTTCTTCAGTTCGGCGCGGACCAGCATCGATGCACAGCTTCCTTGGCAGTTCATGAAATCGGTGATCTTCTGACCGTCGCGAAACACACCCCAAAAAATCCCGGTGCTGGTGGTCTTGACTTCGAAGCTGACACCGTTGATGTTCCAGTTGCGGACCAGGTTCGTGAAGTTCAGTTTCATTGGTGTCCCCTTGCTTAGTGGTTCATCGTTCCAACAATAGACTTATCGGGAAAATGACAAATAACTTGAGAACTATTTTAGAAAAACTTTTAAGCCCTTATAACCAGGGCTTTCTTTTTTTATGTTTTATGTTAAGTCATTGATAACACGGCACTGTTAGATTTCGGACAGCAAATCGTCAAGGATTTTGATGGCTTCGTGCAGCTTGGCCACATTGTTGCTGTCCAGCGCGCCACGCATCAAGACATCCAGGGACGGGAAAGCACGGTGGAATTCTTGGTTCACGATCTTTTCGGCGCTTGCCATTTGGCCTAGGACGGTTAGCCGCAACAGTTCGCTTCGCATTGCTTTGTGGTCCACGGTGACTTCCCCCTTTAGGCGAAGGTGACGATGACTTTGGTGATTCCGTTTTCCACCAGGATTCGAACAGCGAACATGTCCACCAAGTCTTCGGGAAGCGGTTCACCCTTGGCACAGCTGATGAAGATGTCATGGAACATCCACACGTCAGCGCCGGTATTGTTCACAATCATGACGTTTTTCACCTTAGTCGTTCCTTCTAGCTTGGTTTCCCTCTAAGGGGTGCCACGGCACCCCGGACACTTCAGCGCTTCGAAAAATGTTTTTCAACAGCGGCTTCGATTTCGTCACCGATTTGGTCACAGTGCAGGTCTTTCATTTCAGCAAGGACGACGTGCGCGCGTGGCTTCAAGATCAGAACATTGTAAGTGTCGCTGTGCGTCAGTTCGACGATGACCTTGCAGTTTTGTTTGCCGAACAGGGAAGCGCTGAATTGAAGGCCACCGCGCTTGTCAGCCGATTCGGCTAGTGCCATTTTGTTTTTGCAGCCAAGGGCAAACAAGCGACGAAGGCCGATTTGTTCCGCGATGGTCTTGGCGATTTGGATTGCTTCGCTCATTTTGTTTCCCCTTGCTTAGTGGTTCATCGTTCCAACAATAGACTTATCGGGAAAACAACAAATAACTTGAGAACTATTTTAGAAAAACTTGTAAGTTGTTATTCCTAAAGGGAAGTTTTTTAT
>JAYVOQ010000127.1:0-15939 GCA_043757845.1 Hyphomicrobiales bacterium
GTCGGGGTCGATGTTTGAATATTTGATGCCCTCCTTGGTGATGCGCGCACCCAGTGGCGGCCTTTTGGAACAGACGGCACAACTGATCGTCGCTCGTCAGATGTCTTATGCTGCTGCGCAAGGCGTCCCATGGGGTATTTCGGAATCGGCTTTCAATGCGCGTGATGCTGAATTTTCCTATCAATACTCGAATTTCGGAGTACCTGGGCTTGGCTTGAAGCGTGGCCTGCCAGATAACCTTGTGATTGCGCCCTACGCCACTGGTTTGGCCGCGATGGTATCCCCGTCTGCCGCAGCAAGGAATTTCCAAAGGCTTGCTGAGGAAGGCGCGCGCGGCATTTATGGATTTTACGAGGCACTTGATTTTACGCCTTCACGGCTGCCGCCAAATCAAAACATGGCTGTGGTTCAGGCATATTTTGCACACCATCAGGGAATGACGATTGTGGCCATCCTCAATGCCGTAAATGGCGGCGAGATGCGAGAGCGCTTTCACAGCGAACCAATGGTGCGTGCGACCGAGTTATTGTTACAAGAAAGAGCTCCGCGTGATGTGCCGATTAGTTATGCTCATTCTGAATCCCTTATGGGCAATTCCGGCACACGCGATTCCGCAAAAGCCAGTCCGCGGGTTTTCACTGCACCTATTGCGGGCTCACCGGCAACCCATTTACTCTCTAATGGGCACTATCATGTCATGCTAACCGCTGCAGGGGGCGGGTATAGCGTTTGGAATGGCAATGCAATTACGCGCTGGCGCGAAGATGCCGTTATGGATGACTGGGGAGCATTCGTTTATCTGCGCGAAAGGCGCGCGGGGAAGATTTGGTCGGCTGGGTTCGCGCCAACTGCGGAGCGCGCAGAAAGTTATACAGCAACATTTTTGGAAGAGAAGGCGGAGTTCAGCCGTGCTGACTCCAATTTTGAGACAACGATGGAATGCGTGGTCTCCCCTGAGGACAACGCCGAAGCAAGGCGCATCACCATCACCAATCGCGGCCGGTTTTCGCGCGAGGTTGAACTGACAACCTATGTGGAACTTGTGCTTGCACCTGCAGGTTCTGATGAGGCTCATCCTGTATTTTCGAAAATGTTCGTGGAGACAGAATTCGTGCCGGAGCACAGTGCTCTGGTCGCAACTCGTCGTCGACGTTCACCCAATGAACCTACAATCTGGGCGGCGCAGTTCTTGCTGATCCATGGCGATGACATTGGCGATTTGGAATATGAAACAGATCGCGCAGTTTTTATTGGTCGTGGGCATGTGGTGCGTGAGCCTGCAGCACTGCAATCTGATAATAGGTTGTCTGGTACAGTTGGAACGGTGCTAGATCCCATTTTCGCGCTGCGCCAGCGTATCAAGATACCAGCGGGCCGACAAATGCACTGCACATTATGGACCGTGGTGGCGGAAACACGCGATGCGGTTCTCGACTTGGTCGATCGCCACCGTCAACCCACCGCCTATGACCGTGCAAAGATGCTGGCTTGGACGCAGGCGCAAATTCAACTGCGACATCTGGGCGTGAGCAGTGATGAGGCAAATCTTTACCAGAATCTAGCCAGCCACATCATCTTTGCAAATGCGGCGCTGCGCGCGCCTGCCCAAACGATGATACAGAATATGGGCCCCCAATCTGCATTATGGCCGCAGAGTATTTCAGGTGATCGCCCAATTTTGCTGCTGCGCATTGATGATGTGGAAGACATCACGATGGTGCAACAGGTATTGCAAGCTTTCGAATATTGGAAGGCGAAAGGTCTGATTGCTGATTTGGTAATTTTTAATGATCGGATGTCGTCTTATATTCAAGACTTGCAAACAGCCATCGAAGCATTGGTTCGCAAAGTCAGCACATTGCGTTCAACCAATCAAATCTATCTGCTACGTGCAGATCTCACTTCACAAGAAACGCTTCGAGTTTTGGTCAGTTCCGCGCGTGTTGTCCTTTATGCGCACCGCGGTAGTTTAGCTAAACAGCTAGGCCGTCTGCGCGAAAATAGTATTGTGCCCATTGATCGGAAAATCTTCGAGCCAAAATCAAGAGACGCACCCATTGCGACTTCAGAACTGGAATATTTCAACGGCTACGGCGGTTTTTCTGCACTAGGGCGCGAATATGTGATCGTCTTGAATGCAGACAAGCCCACACCCGCTCCTTGGATTAATGTGATTGCCAATCCGCAGTTCGGCTTTCATGCTAGTGCTGAATGTTGCGGCTACACTTGGTATGGCAACGCCCGCGAAAACCAAATTACGGCTTGGAGTAACGATCCCGTCAGCAATAAGCCGGCGGAAGTGTTCTATGTGCAAGATATAAAAGGCGGCATTCTCATGTCACCAACACTTGCGCCTTTGCAATCACACCAAGGCACTCATGTGGCGCGTCATGGCTTTGGTTACACAATCTATGAACGCAATGTGCACAATTTACGTATGGAACTATTGCAAATTGTGCCGATGGGTGATGCCGTTAAAGTGGCGCGCTTAAAGGTCACAAATTTGGGAAATGCCCCTCGAAGTCTCGCAGTTACCTTCTATGCTGACTGGGTTCTCGGGCGCTCACGTCCGGCTTCCGCTCCCTTCGTAATTACTTCGATCGACGAACTAACAGGTGCAGTGATTGCGCGTAATCCTTGGCGCAATGAAGACGGCCAGCAGGTTGCGTTCGCAGATATGCTCGGAAAACAAACCAGTTGGTCGGCAGATCGGTTTGAATTTCTAGGAGCTCACGGCAGCGTGGCCGCACCAAGCGGTCTTTCTCTGAAGGCGAAGTTATCCAATCGTGTGGGTGCAGGAATAGACCCCTGCTGTGCACTGCAGACTGTTATCGAATTAGCGGCGGGCCAATCTTCTGACGTCACCATCATTCTTGGAGTTGCAAACTCAATGGCAGAAGCGCAAGCGCACATTGCTAAATATAGATTGAAAAGTCCGGACGAGATTTTTGAGGAGGTTAAAGACTACTGGGCGAAGACGCTTAATTGCATACAAGTTAAAACGCCTGATCGCTCTTTCGACGTGCTGATGAATGGCTGGCTGCAATATCAAACTCTAGCCTGCCGCATGTGGGCCAGATCGGGGTTCTATCAAGCGAGTGGTGCTTACGGGTTCCGCGATCAACTACAAGATTCAATGGCGCTGCTCACCACGCGGCCTGAACTGGCGCGCGAACACATATTACGCGCAGCATCGCGCCAATTTGTGCAGGGTGATTTCCAGCATTGGTGGCTGCCCTCTACCGGCACGGGTGTGCGCACTCATATTTCAGACGACACGGTTTGGCTGGCTTATTGTGTCAATCACTATGTAAAGGTTACAGGCGACACTGGCATTCTAGATGAGATGGTATCTTTCATTGAGGGTCAGGCGGTGGTGCCGGGGCAGCATGATGCCTTTTTTCAGCCGTCTTCGGCAGCGGAGACAGCTACGCTTTACGAACACTGTGCAAGGGCTCTCGATCAAAGTTTGTCTATTGGCGAACACGGTCTACCATTAATGGGAACGGGCGACTGGAACGACGGCATGAACCGTGTTGGCGAAGGTGGCAAGGGCGAGAGCGTTTGGCTTGGGTGGTTCTTACTGCATACGCTCAGCGTGTTTTCAGCGCGCGCTGCCTTGCGTAACGATACCGTTCGACATGAGTCTTGGACTGCCCATCAATCTAAATTATCCGAGGCGATGGAAATTCATGGCTGGGATGGAAAATGGTATCGGCGCGCATACTTTGACGATGGAACGCCCCTCGGTTCATCCCAAAACGAAGAATGTCGCATCGATGCAATTGCCCAATCGTGGGCGGTTATATCAGGATCTGCCCAGCGCACCCGTGCACTTCAAGCCATGGAAGAATTCCATCACCAACTTGTGCACCCGGGCGAAAAATTGGTTCAGCTGTTTGCTCCACCATTCGAAAAGGGAGAGCCAGATCCTGGCTATATCAAAGCCTATCCACCAGGTGTGCGCGAAAATGGTGGGCAATATACTCACGGTGTGATCTGGTCGATTTTTGCTCATTCCTTATTGGGTCAACATGAGCGTGCTGAGCGCCTATTTAATATGATGAATCCAATCAATCACGCGCTCAACCAAGATGACGTCCGAAAATACCGTGTAGAACCCTATGTGATGGCCGCCGACATTTATGCCGTTGCTCCACACACTGGCCGCGGCGGTTGGACGTGGTATACAGGCTCGGCAGGTTGGATGTATCGCGCTGGGTTAGAGGCAATTTTAGGTATAGTGAAGGAGGGCAACACTTTGCGCGTGAAGCCGTCAATTCCCGCCATTTGGTCGGAGGCAGAAGTTACAATTCGTTACGGCCAAGCTACCTATCAGTTGAAGTTAGTACATGGTTTCACTGCACAAGATGAAATGTCAGCAGACGTGATTGCCGCCGGAACCGGAGATTACATTGTCACTTTGCGTGATGATGGTGCAACTCATAAGATCACATTGCCCGCAACCTCCGCCTCGTCAGCTCAATAAAAAAGCGGATCTCCTTGGATCCGCTCTCTAATTTTTAACTCGTCGGCAAATGAAGAGTCACATCTCTTTCATATTGTCCAACCCACCCTCGATTTCGGATTTTGCTTTATCTTTTGCATAGCCATAACGCTTCTGGATTATGCCTTCAAGTTCCTCGCGACGACCTTGAACTGTCGTGAGATCATCACTGGTCAACTTGCCCCAATTTTTCTTAACTTGACCACTCATTTCCTTCCAGTTTCCTTGTACACGATCCCAATTCATTGTGATCTCCACCTCATGAAACAGCGGGCGCCATGCCAGCTTAGGTAGAAAACGTGAGGGGCGTCTTTAGGTTCCCCGAATTTTATGCAGCAACGCTGGCTTTTCCCTTAAAAAATAGTGCTTGGCTAACCACGGCTTTTACCATTTCAGGCATAAAAGGCTTGGTTATCAGGAAGGTAGGCTCGGGATTTTCCCCCGTTAGTAGACGCTCTGGGAAGGCAGTAATAAAAATAACGGGAACTGAAATGTTCTCTAGGATATTTCTAACTGCCTCAACGCCTGAACTGCCATCGGCAAGTTGGATATCTGCCAGCACCAATGCTGGCCGCTTGGCTGCAGCGAGATGAACTGCTTCCTTTTCCGTCCGCGCAATGCCGATCACCCTATGACCCAAGCTTTCGAGCAGGGCTTCCAGATCCATGGCAATAATTGGCTCATCTTCGATGATCATCACGTCCGTTGCCACCTGATGAATAAGGGTATCTGAAGCCTCTTCCAATAGCATTTTCGTTTCGGTGTTAGAACTGCCCAAGATTATGGCGGTTTCAGAGACTGTAAAACCTTCAACGGCAACCAACAAAAAAGCTTCACGAGCTTTGGGGTTTACACTGCCCAGATGTCGGTGAGCAGTATCTTCCCAAGCGGGGCCATCGCTGGACTTGCGCAAATTGAGCGAAATAGACTGCCATAGTTGGCAAAAGTTACGGTATATCGCAATTCGAGTGTTGGGCTTTGGGTCGAACTGCGTGGGATCCGCAATCAGGGCCTCAAGCAGCGCGGCCACATAAGAATCGCCGCTACTTTGACCACCCGTTAAAGCTCTTGAGAAACGCCGTAAATAGGGAAGATGTGGTGCAATTTCGTGGGCTAGTTTCATGAAATCCCCGTATCAGTTAAATATATCAATGGCCTATAACCTGATATTAAAAGGCCCATTTTTAAATGCGCCCAAGCGCTTTTGGTTCCATATAATAGGCAACTTTCTTAACATGGAACTATTATTTGAGATAGACGTTTTATTTGATAATCCTTGAGATAAGGGTTTTCGTCCGCTCAGCTATGTCTGAATTTGGTGGGTGTAAGGTAGATGATGGTTAAAGGTAAGAAAGAAAACCGAGGCAGCGGAGTGAAAAAGCAAATCCGAACATTGGAAATGTCTTCGAGGCCGGGGGCTACAGATCTTATTGGTCAGCAACTGCGAAAATATTACGACGAAGTTGCCAGTCAGCCCGTGCCAAACCGTTTTTTGCATCTTTTGGATGAGCTTGATCAAGCAGTTTCATCCAAAAAGTCGAAATGAATTCTGAAAAACCGTTAGTGCGTTGGGAGTAATTTTTTCATGAGCGTTTCGAAGGATTTTCGTGAACTAGCCATCGACGCCATTCCTGGCCTGCGTGCCTTTGCGTTATCTCTCTCTGCGCGCACAGATCGGGCCGATGATCTCGTGCAAGAAACTTTAATGAAAGCTTGGAAGCATCACGACAGTTTTGAACCTGGTTCAAACATGAAGGCTTGGCTCTATACCATTCTCCGAAATGAATTTTATTCTCAGTTACGAAAACGCAAACGCGAAGTTGAAGATGCAGACAACTTCTATTCTAACAGGGTGGCTGTACATGCCGAGCAAGAGGGCCATTTAGATATGGCCGATTTACGCGTCGCGCTTGGCAAACTTCCCGATGATCAGCGTGAAGCGCTTATTCTTGTTGGCGCATCAGGTTTTTCTTATGAGGAGGCAGCTGAAATTTGTAACGTTGCCATCGGTACAATCAAAAGCCGAGTCAGTAGGGGAAGGGCCCGACTGGCTGAACTTCTCGGCATTGATATAGATGAAAAATTTGGTCCGGATCCAAGCATTGAAGCTGTCCTCAACAATCCGTTCGGAACTAACCAGGGCTAAAAGCGTTATAGCTAAAGTTTCGCTTCGCTGGGCAATTTAGCTTTTCCGTTTCAAACAAGCCCAGCTGGGTTAGTCTTATTGATGCTCACAATAACTGGATTAGATTCAGTGTTGCACAATGTAAACTGCACTTATGGAGGCCAAATTGATTAGCGCCATTCTCATCCTTATTCTCATTCTTTTTGTTATCGGCGCTTTGCCTAACTGGGGCCACAGTGCCGATTGGGGCTATGGACCATCGGGCGGCTTGGGCCTCGTTCTTTTGATCATCATTATTTTGGCGCTTATGGGCAAAATATGAACAACGATTTGCCGACGGAGGACGCTTCAGCAGAAGAGTTACACCATCAATATCAATTGCAGATCCGGAACTCGCTTCGTGGATTGCTTTTCATCGCCACTATTTCAGCTATGTATTTTGCCCGCGACTTTATGTTGCCAGTCATATTAGCAATTTTCGTCGCCCTAACACTCAGGCCTACTATTCGCTATTTAGATCGTCACAGAATTCCTGCTGCCTTCACCGCGATTGTTTTCGTTGTTATGATTTTTTTATCCAGCTTTACAGTTTTTTATTTGCTAAGCGGCCCAATCACCTCATGGTTTGACCAAGCGCCACAACTTTCGCGAACCTTCTCAGAAAAGTTCAGCGGGTTACGCTCTCCGATTGATTTAATTGGCAACCTTTCACAAAAGCTCAATTCGGCAACAGAACCGACAAATGGAAAGCCAGCCCAAGAAGTGATTATACATACGCCCGCCTTGCCGGCAATGTATGCAATAATTACGGGCTATCCCATGCAGATCCTCATCACTTTGTCTGCAACATTGGTAATAGCCGTTTTTTTAATGGCATCAGGCAACCTATTTTATGAAAAATTGGTGCGCATACTGCCCCACCTCACCGCTCGCAAACGCGCGTTGCGCATTGTCTATGAAATCGAAAATGCGGTGTCGACTTATGTCCTCACCATCACCGCATTCAATGTTGGATTTGGCATTGTGATTTGTGTAGTTTACTATTTTCTTGGCATGCCGTTGCCATATTTATGGGGATTTCTGGCCTTCGCCTTTAATTTCTTTCCCTATGTGGGTGCCGTTTCCGGCGTCGTCTTATCCGCTTTTATGGCCATCATCAGTTTTGACCGATTGGGTCACGCTTTACTTGTACCGCTCAGCTATATTGTTTTGTCGCTTTCGGATTCAGAAATTATCAGACCGCAAGTGCTCGGAAGAAGTCTGCAAATGAACGCTGTTGCGATTTTGCTTTCCTTGGCGTTTTTCACTTGGCTTTGGGGCCTCGCCGGAGCGGTCATTGCCATTCCCCTTCTGGTCAGTCTAAAAGTCTTTTGTGACAATTTTGATGAACTGTCTGGTCTTGGCGAGTTCATCGCGGCTCGCGAAGTAGAAAAAGAGCCTGCAGTTGAGCAAGAGCACTCTAAAAGTTAGCTGCAATCTTGCACATCAAAATCAGCACGCTCTGATATTAAGAGCGTGCCCACTTTGAACTATAGCTCGAACTACTTACGGCGTTTTGGGGCACGATCGCTATGCATTCTTGGAAGCAATGCACCCACAACCAGTCCGAGACCAAGGCCCACAGCCCCCACCACCAGTGGCCGCTGTTCAGCAAAGTCTATAGCTGCTTTTTGATCTGGCAAGTTCAATTTACGCGCAGTTTCCGGCAGATGTTTTGCGGTGGCACCTGCCCAATTTGATGCCGTATGGAGCGCCTTCTTGCCCCGGTCGAAAAAGTCTTGGGCCTGCTGGCTATAGCCTGTGAAGGAATTTGGCAATGCCTTAGCTGCCTTCTTCAACGAAGCGGTACTATGTCTTGATTTTGCTCCACGCGCCAATGCCTTCACGCGAACTGTTGCTTTGCGCTTGGTCGTTTCTGCGGAATGTGGTTGAGTTTTCATGATCGTCTGTCTCCTGTTTTGATGCTGCGGTTTTAGATTTAAAAAATGCCAAGAGGTTTCGGCTCGCTTCGGCGGAATTGAACAACCAAGCTGCGCTGGCAACTGCTACGGCCGACATCAAAATATCGCTGCGGCGCTTTCTCATGATCTGTCCAACCGTGTCGTCAACCAGCCCGTAAACTGTGAGCTTTGGTGCTATCTCCGACCAGGTCCGATCAAATTTCGCGCGCGATCTTCGGACACGTTCTGTTTTTAAGTTTATTTCATTCATGATGTAGGCGTTGCCCAGTCAACCATTTGAAAATGGTGCCAACCGGTTGATATTTCCGGGTAAATAGAGTGACACCCAGCCAACCTAATAAAGCTGTTAGAGCCGACATGGCCAACCCAGTGATCAGATAGGCCTGAGTTAGACTATTGAAGTAGGGTTCAAGGCCTAAGGCCGCCGCCTGAGCAAACATTAATAAGGTTACAATTGCCATCACCAAACAAGCTAGGCAAATAACACCGCTCATAACATAAAGTTTGCTTGCTCCGACAGCTTCCGCGCGAGCTAAATCCAACTCCGCCTGCGCCACATCCCACCCTTCCGTGGCCAGCTTCTTTAGAAGTCCACTCAGGCTTTCATGCGCGGACCTAGGGGTGGGCATCGCCTACGCCATTAATTGTTCGCCGCGCGGCGGGTTTGGATTTTTCCGCCTTCTTCTTGGTGCTACGGCTGTGCTTGCTGGGAGGAATTGGCATCGAAGTGTTCGTAACTAAACGTGTTGCCGCCAATCCTGCTAATGCGGCTATGCCAAGTGTAAACAAAGGACGGCGCCGGGCGAGAACTGTGGCGTCACTGACCATATGTTTAATGTCAGTATTCAGGACATAGTCGGCAAAGTTCTCAATGTTTTCCGATGCTAGGTTGACTTGCCGCTGCAATGTCGGAAGATCCGTCATCGCTGCTGCATAATTATGTGTAGCTTCAGCGAGCGCCTGCAATCGATCAACCCCTGCCGCTTTGCGATTGCGGAACAATGTTGAAGCCACATCAATTACATCGTCAAAGATACGGTATGACATGCTCTCTTGACTAGATTTTTTGTGAATTTTTTTTGATTTGGCCATAATGGACACCTCCCAATTAAACGGTTCGATGTTCCAACGCTTTACGGCTTAAATTGTTCCGTTCTTCTTCAGCATTTTTTGCGTCGGCTGCAGTTGTGCTGGCAGTTGCCCCCCGTGGCGGGCGAGATAAGGTCTGAATCGAGCGTGGTGAAAGCCAGTTAGAACTTTAAAAATGAGATCGATAGCCATGATGACGGTGTAAATTAAAGTCTTTCAAGGATTATAGGGCCTCTTTGAAAATTGGTTTTATCGCAAGCAGCACTATCCAACAGTTAGATCCTGTGTTCCCATTCCACACGCCAATATAAACCTTGAGGCCGATACTCTAACTGAGATTTTCCACTGAGCGACTGGGCAACCATATTATTTAAGACGCGTGTGCCGAACCCTTGATGCGCGGGTGGCTTTTTAATCATCGGACCCTTGGCTTCCTGCCAATCGAAAAAAATCTGCGCAGGGCCAGATAAATTGGTAATGCGCCACTGGATTTTGACGCGCCCTTGGACCACACTCAACGCGCCATATTTAATCGCGTTCATTGTCAACTCATGCAATGCCAAGCCCAAGGCTTCGGCATGAATTGCGGTTAGCGCAATAGCTGGCCCCGAAATTGTAAATGAGATGTCAATTTCGCTCACTAAAACGGCGACCTGAGATTTTACCAGTTCACCAATCGGAATATCCTGCCATTGCTGTTTCGCTAAAATATCATGAGAGGCCGAAAGTCCTTGGATGCGGCCATTGAATGCGGTGACAAAGCCATTCAGCGAAGTGCTATTGCGCTGCGTTTGATGTGCGATGGCCTGGATTATGGCAAGCTGGTTCTTGGTTCTATGACCCAATTCTCGTAGGAGAAGTTGGCGGTGATCGAGTGCAGCTGTTCGTTCGCTGATGTCGCGTATTATGGTTGAATACCCACTGGTCGCACCCGAAGAATCCTTAATAGGCGCATCCACGAATTCCACGTCAATACGTCGGCCATCGCGGCTTAGGCGTACGGATTCCGCGCGAACAACTTCTCCCGCGAGAATTTTAGGGCGTTGAGCGTCAAATTCACTGCGCAGATCATTAGGAACTAAAATCGATTTCGGCTTGCCAATAATATCATCCGCAGAATAGCCGAAAAGCGCTTCTGCTCCCATATTCCAGGCTTGAATTCTGCCGTCAAGATCGACACCAATTATCGCATCACCCGAAGACGCGATAAGTGCGTTCAATCTTGCGGATTTGGCCATAGCTGAATCCAGCGAAGACCGCACATTTTCAATTTCTGTGATATGAGATTTTTCTGGTTCAACTTTTTCTCCTTGCGCCAAAGAAGTTGCATAGCGGCTTAGGTTGGCGACGGGTTTGGCAATTGTTGCCGCCATCGTGGAGGCGACAAAAATTGAAAGACCGAGGGCCCCTAGTCCACCTAAAACTGTGTAGATCAAAGCACGTCGAAAAGGTGCCGCAAGTTCGGTCTTTGCAATAGCCACCACAGATGTCCATTCGGTGAGAGGCGAACGCTCAAAGGAGTTTAAAACCTGAGTGCCTTCTAACGTGACATTTTCGAATGTGCCTGTTGTAGCAACCCGACGGCTTGCCAATGCAAGTTCCGGTCGGGCTGCGGTTCCCACCTTGCTTTCTGCGTTTAAGCTGCGCGCTACAAAGTTTCCGTTTTGATCAACCACTGCAGCGACCCAGTTCTTGCTCATACCCGCATCATCAAAGGCATGATTAAAAATGGAAACGCTCACTTCGCCTGCTAATCCAGTGTCCACTGTATTCTCTTTTCTATAAACGGGCACCCCAATCACAATGGTGGCGTTTCCCATCCCCTCACCCTGAACCTCTGATACTGCAAATTTGCCGACGAAAACGCGCGAAACAAAATCGCTCGTCAAATTACGATTGGGAGAGCTTGGTATTACATCAACAAATTTTTCTGTCGTCGTTCCGTTTGCTGAAAAGGTCCACAATCTCAAAATTCTGGCGAAACCGACCCTATTGGTAAGTTGTTGATCAAACGCGGGATGAGATGAGGAACCAGACGCGATTGATACTGCAATACCAACCAATTCGCCCTTGAACTCTGCAAAGTTGCGATCTACTGTCGTAGAAAGTTCGTGCGCAGATTTTTGTCGTTGAGATTCGATTGCTGAACGATTTCCTGTGACGAGGCTCAAAGTCACAAGTGCAAACACAATAAGTATGGGCGCTATAATCAACGCTACCAACGCGATAATTCGGAATTTAATTGATCTATTACCAGCTGAATTCATTTAATTGATCTCGCAGCATTGGGACTTCCACGTCCAAGTCTAAGCCAAAAGCATTTTGGTGAATTAAGCGAGGGGACATGCGCTTGTAGTAAGCCAAGACATCAAATTTATAAAGGACCCATAACCAAAAATTTGGTTCAAGCGTTTGAGCATAAGAAAACCCACTGCCAATGTATTTGGCAGGCTTAACCATCCGGAGTTGGGGTTATTCAACAAAAGCGGTTACCACACCGCCGATGACCACATTTAGTGCCACGACGCTGGAGGGCCTTATTGATTTTTCGTCCAACTTGGCTTTCAGTTGACTATTGGCCGCAATGGCCGCGTACAGAGTGGCGATGTTAGCTTTGTTTTTTGTCAAAGCATCGTTCACCGTCTGCAGATCGTTGCCTGTGTCACCATCGGATACTTTGATGACCGTTAAGGACGAAATATCGGCCATTTCCTTTATTGAGGTCGCATTGGTTGCATCATCTGATACCGCCGTTATCAACGATTCTGCACACGCGTTAGTAGTCGAGCCAATCACAAGAGCGTCGGGGGAAGGATTATTGGTAGTCGAAGCATTTATACCTGCGGCAAAAGAAGATGGAGCAGCTGTTGCAATCATGAGTGCAATGGCAGTCAAAAAAACCGTACGTTTCATGGCTATGACCTTTTAGAGTTAGTTTGATACCAGCCTCACAATAACGTGGGTGCAGGGTATTTGTTCCGATAATGGGTTTGAATTGTTGAAATAAATTTGAAACGAGGCTGTGGGAACAGTTTTTTGCTGATCCATGTTTTGATTAACAGACGCGATAGCCCAAGATCGTAGGCTATCGCTAAATAAGTCAAAGAAATAAATAAGGCGCACATAATCGCAAGAGGTAATGCAAAATACTTGTCAATTATTTCAATGAGAATGATCTTCGATGTGTGAGCTTGACGAAACCTTCTTTTTGCGCGACTCCACCGCAGTTGCCCGCGATCTCATTGGAGCAACTCTGCTGTTTCAAGGTATTGGTGGGATAATAGTCGAAACAGAAGCGTATAAGGCAGACGACCCGGCTTCACATAGTTTTACGGGAATGTCTGAACGAAATAAAAGTATGTTTGGTCCCGCCGGACGAGCATATGTCTACCGATCTTACGGGATTCATTGGTGCCTTAATGTGGTTTGCTCTTTGAATTCAGCCGTCCTTATTCGTGCATTAGAGCCCAACGCCGGTATCGACGTCATGCAAGTTCGTCGGAAGCAATCCTCTATCCGACTTTTGTGCTCGGGCCCCGGGCGATTGTGCCAAGCACTTGCGATAACCCGGGAACACGATGGATTACCGCTAACTAAAGTTCCCTTTACGATCCGTTACAACAAAGCAATTCCTGAAATATGGGTTGGTAGAAGGATTGGAATAAGCAAAGCCATGCACCAGCCTTGGCGATTTGGACTAAAAGGCTCTTCTTTTCTCAGTAAAAAATTTTGAATTCTGAGTTGAACCCGTTGATGCCATGCGGGCAAGCCTATAGCGCCATCTGAGATATACGGTTGCTCACCCACCATTTCCAATTGGATCAATCTATTGAAGTTATGGCATCTTAGGTAGTTCTGCCGAAACTAAGTCTATCCAAGTTGTCATCTCATCGTGAAAGATTGTTCCGAAACGGGAACGATTTTTGTTGGAGCGCGTTCTAACGCGGTACTCATGTTTAATTAGATGCAATAGAAATACAAACCTAAGGGTAATGTAAATGATACCCGTAACGCTTCCTGTAATGCCGAAATCATTTCCTGTCATCGGCGCCACGGCAACTGCAACTATTTCTACAATGGATATTTTTATGAAACCTAATGGGGGAGTCAGCCTTAGTGATTATGGCCCGCTAACAAATCTCCAACTTAACCTCAGCAAGGAAACATATGATGGCAAATCCAATCAAAGATACAACTCATCCACGAAGCCCGCCTGAAACCGATCTCTTAAATAAACCATGGAACAACCCAGCCACTGGCAAAATTCCGGCAGACCAAGAGAGCGCACAAACAGGCAGCACAATCATATATTTGATTTTGGCAATTGCCGTAGTCATAGGTGGTTATTATCTGTACACCACCGAATGGCCTTCCGCCACGGGAACGCCGACAATCACCAAAATGGATACGGCTCCGACAGTGGATGCGCCTACACCTGCTGTGCCTGATGCGCCACCCGCTGCAACGCCACCAGCACCAGCTGACGTACCCACACCTGCCACTAAAGCGAAACCCTAACGGGCATCCCAAAACTAAAATGCCCTCAACAAGGAGGGCATTTTTTCATTCAGCGTAGGTTTTTCTTGAGCGCTATCATTTTGATCGGAGTGTCATGTGCATTGGCGATATGAATTTGCCAATCTGATTTCAAATATGTTCTTCGGCGCGTTCGATGTTTGTGACCCCCTGATTTGCAATGCTCTCAACCAAAATATCAAAGATCGTCCATAGGGAACCGAAGCGTTACTTCTGAGCCTGGTGACCTGTGCTTGAAAGTTAATTTGGTATTCAACTGCTGGGCGAAAGACTGCACAATCCTCATGCCCAACCCACGAGATTTGCTTAGATCAAATCCAACCGGAAAGCCCACCCCTTCGTCTCGAACCATAATCACTAAATTCTTTTCGCCCTCACGTTTTATGCTGATCCAGATCTTTCCGCTTGTGCTGTTAGGATATGCATATTTTGCACAATTCGTGATCAGTTCAACGATAATGAGCGCTATAGATATTGCATTGTCTACTTTTACATAGATACCCCGTTCAGCCTCGACTTGCACATTACAGTTTGCAACTAACGAGTCCATATCTCGGCTCACCTCTTCGATATAGGTACCCAAATCCATATTTCCGACGTTGTTATTTTGGTATAACCGTTCATGGGCGCGGGCAATGGCACTTACCCGTCGCGCAGTTTCTTCGAATTGATCGCTCGTTTCCCTATCTCCGGCGCGACCTTGCATCCGAAGCAGCCCTATGACAATTGCAAGACTGTTTTTTACCCGGTGGTTCATCTCCCTCACCAGAAATTGTTGGCGAGCAAGTGAATCGGTCATTTGACGCTCGTGGCGCTCGCGCTCGATGGCCATGCCTAGCACGTTTGCCGCACCTTGGAGGAATGCCAAATCCTGCTCAACGAATTGATTTTCTGATTTACTGTCAACTTCGAGAACGCCAAACGGCTTTCCATCGCCTTGCAAAATAACGTTCATCGCTCTTTTTATTCCGTGCCTGGCAAGAAGTTCGGGGGTGCGAAATCTTTCTTCCTTTTCCAAGTGGTTGGATATAACTGCTTTACCCGTTTGAAGGGCAAACCCGGCGGGTGATCCCAAATCCGCTTCTATGCTTGCCACTCCTACAACACCCTCATTCCAGCCAACACCGGCCACGACGAGCAGGCGGTTTTCCTCAGGTATGTATCGGAGAACTTTGCAAAATTGTACTTGCAAACCCTCTGCAGTGAGGTGCGCTGTTTCTGCCAAGAGTTTTTCAATAGCCGCGCCGTGCAATGCAATCACGCCCAGTTCTGACAATATCTCTTGCTGACGAATGCGTTGCGCAAGCGCCTGCCTCGTCGGGTCAGGGGTGTCTTCGCGCGGGCTCTGTTCAACCACCGAGATGGGATCGGCGTCAGATATTGTTTTGATTTTCAATTGTTCGGCACCAACTTTAAATTAATCTGATTTTGCTCTCAGGCTTTCTTGAGACCACCCACGGAATGGTGGATTTTATCACAAGCTGACATTTTGTATTTTGTGAATATATGAGTTTCTCAAACATTTGCGAGCATTGTCGGTTGCTCGTTGATTTAAGTTATGCGGCCACGGCGAGATTGTCCATGGCTGCTCATTACTTTCGAGAATAAGAAACTCCGGCTATTCCGGCTATCTGATGCACACATCTTTTGGGACTTGAGGTTTGTGGTTTTTGCTGATTCAATTTCGAGAGATTGAATCGGGAGGCCATCATGAGCTTGTC
>JAYVOQ010000128.1:0-15839 GCA_043757845.1 Hyphomicrobiales bacterium
TAAAGGCCTGGGCGAGATGAACCCCATCCAACTGTGGGAAACCACACTTGATCCCAACGCCCGGTCGCTGCTGCGCGTGCGGGTTGCGGAGATGGACCAAGCCGATGATTTGTTCACCAAGTTAATGGGTGACGTTGTCGAACCCCGCCGTGATTTCATCCGCGACAATGCCCTGAATGTTGCAAATTTGGATGTGTGACGGTTTCGGCGCTTTGCCTCTCTGAACAAGTCTGCTAATTGTCATACAAATATAATTGGAGTTTGAACATGGCTGCAAAGCAGAATTTCATTGCGGGTGCTTGGATGGACGGTGTTGGGGTTACGGTGGATATCAACCCGTCAGACATCAGCGACGTGGTGGGTGAATTTACTCAAGCGGGCAAAGCGCAAACTGAAGAAGCCATAGCGGCGGCAAAATCAGCCAGTGTGGGTTGGGGCCTGTCAACGCCACAACAACGCGCCGATGCGTTGGAGATGATCGGCACAGAGCTTCTTGCCCGCAAGGATGAGATTGGCCGCATTCTGGCGCGAGAAGAAGGCAAGCCTTTGGCCAATGGCATTGCCGAAACCACGCGTGCGGCACAGATTTTTAAATTCTTCGCGCAGGAAGCTTTGCGCATTGAGGGCACACAAGTTGCATCGGTGCGGCCCAATGTGGATGTGACAATCACGCGCGAGGCTGTGGGCGTTGTTGGTTTGATTTGTCCGTGGAATTTTCCAATGGCTATTCCAGCATGGAAGATTGCACCGGCTTTGGCTTACGGCAATGCTGTGGTGTTCAAACCTGCTGATCTTGTGCCAGCCACGGCTTGGGCGCTTTGCGAAATCATTTCACGTTCGGGCTTGCCCAAAGGCGTATTCAATTTGGTGATGGGGCGCGGCTCGGTTGTGGGCCAAGCCATGCTCGATTCAAAAGATGTGAATGCACTTTCTTTCACGGGCTCCGTGGGCACGGGCGCCAAAGTGGCACAAGCTTGCATCACGCATAACCGCAAATTCCAACTTGAAATGGGCGGCAAAAATCCATTGGTGATCTTGGATGATGCTAACCTTGATGCTGCCGTGGCAGGCGCTGTTGACGGCGCTTTCTTTCAAACCGGCCAACGCTGCACGGCCTCTTCACGCCTTATTGTGCAAAGCAAAATTCATGATGCCTTTGTTGAGAAAGCCATCACTATGTTGAAGGGACTAAAAGTTGATCACGCCTTGAAAGAAGGCACGCAGATCGGCCCTGTCGTGGATGAAACGCAGATGAAGCAAGATGAGGATTACATCCGCATTGGCCGCGAAGAAGGTGCTGAACTGGCTTGGGGTGGTGAACGTTTGAACCGCGACACCAAGGGCTATTATCTTTCACCAGCGTTGTTTGTGAACACTAAAAATTCTATGCGCATCAACCAAGAGGAAATCTTCGGGCCTGTGGCTTCAGTCATCAAAGTGGATTCATATGAAGAGGCTTTGGCCGTGGCCAATGACACGCCAATGGGCTTGTCGTCGGGTATATATACGCAGTCGCTCAAATCAGCCAACGACTTCCGCCGCAAGGCGCAGGCCGGAATGGTGATGGTGAACTTGCCCACGGCGGGCGTTGATTATCATGTGCCCTTCGGCGGCCGCAAAGGCTCTAGCTTCGGAGCGCGCGAGCAAGGGCGCAATGCGGCTGAGTTTTATACGGTGGTGAAAACCGCTTATGTGAGTGCTTAGCGCAGCACAATCCCACGTTCTGCAAAACTCTGTTTCGTTGCCGCTGCGGTGCCGCCCAAATCAATGGCACGCGTGGCGGCTTCAAATACTTCCACATGAAAGCCTAGCTTCACGGCATCTTCGGCGGAGTAGCGCACGCAGTAATCGAAGGCAAGGCCAACGCAGTTTATGTGAGAAAATCCACGCTCTTTTAAATAGCCGCCAAGACCAGTGGGGGTTTTGTGATCGTTCTCAAAAAAAGCCGAGTAAGAATCGACAGCCATGCGAAAGCCTTTGCGAATGATCAGTTCTGCTTGTGGCAGATCAAGGCCCTTGTGAAATTCAGCACCCGATGAGCCGATGATACAATGATCCGGCCACAGGGTTTGCGGGCCATAGGACATTTCGATTTGCGTGAAAGGTACTGAGCCTTTGTGCTGAGACGCGAAAGACGAATGACCCGCGGGATGCCAATCTTGCGTCAACACCACATGCGCATATTCGCTTGCCAGCTTGTTAATGAGCGGCACCACTTCATCACCGCCATTCACCGCCAGTGAACCGCCGGGGCAGAAATCATTCTGCACATCGATGACGAGAAGAACCGAATTTTTCATTTTGCGTTGAGGGCCGCAGCACAGCCTTTGAAAGCCGGGAACGGATCAGTGATCACATAAAGCGGAATAGTTTTCATGTGATCGGAAAGGCGGCCCTTTTCCTCAAACACCGCGCGATATTGCGGGGCCTTTAATTTTTCTACGAGAGAAGGCGCAATGCCACCTGCTAGATAGACGCCGCCACGCGCCTGCAGCGCCATGGCCATGTCTCCCGCCAAGCGCACGAGAAAAATCATGAAGTGATGCAAGGTCTTTTCTGCCGCCGCATCTGTGCCAGCTAAGCCGTATTTCATCACTTGCTCTGGCGTGGTTGCAAAGCGCTTTTCAGCAATCACATTGTAGAGCGCCAACATGCCGGGGCCTGTGAGCACGTCTTCAATTTCGGCGAATTTATCTTTGCCTACCAGCTTGTCTTTGAGGGCCATTTCTTCTGCGGTGACAATGCAGAGAGTCTGATGCCCCATCTCACCTGCGATGGGCAACCAGCCGCCGTTTGGTGTTGGGGTTAAAGCCGCACCACCAAGGCCCGTGCCTGGCCCTAAAACCACTTTCACTAAGGGCTCATCTTTGGCTTCGCCGCCCAGTTGGACGAGATCGGTTTTGGCAATATGTGGCAGGCTCCATGCCAAGGCCTCAAAATCATTGAGCAGGCGAAAGCGCTTGGCATGTGCGGCCTTGCGCAAAGATTCAGCTGAGAAAATCCAAGGTCTATTCGTCAGGCGCACTTCATCACGGTCTACAGGGCCTGCCACATCCACCGCTGCCGCCGCCAATTCCGTGATCCCACGCTTTTCGAGATAGTAGGTGATGACCGATTCCAAGGTGTGGAAATCATCCCCTTTCATCACTTCAACATCGCGCACTTCCATGCTGCCAAGCTCCAACAAGCCGAAGCGCGCGTTCGTGCCACCAATATCCCCAACGAGAGCCAGATTTGTCATGGCTGTTTTGTGCCACAGCTTCAAAGCCATTTCAACGAAAGTCTGGACGTTTCAGGCCCTTGAAGCTATTGCCTCACCAACCATGGCTGACATTCAATCCGAAGCGAAGCGGCGCAGAACCTTCGCCATCATCTCCCATCCGGACGCGGGCAAAACCACGCTAACCGAAAAGCTTTTGCTGTTCGGCGGGGCCATTCAACTGGCCGGCCAAGTGCGCGCCAAGGGCGACCGTAGGCGCACGCGCTCAGACTGGATGTCAATTGAGCGGGCCAGAGGCATTTCGGTTGTCACCTCAGTGATGACTTTTGAATATAACAATGTGGTGTTCAATCTTCTCGACACCCCTGGCCATGAAGATTTCAGCGAGGACACTTACCGCACGCTGACGGCGGTGGACGCTGCTGTGATGGTGATAGACGGGGCCAAGGGCATTGAAGACCGCACGCGCAAGCTTTTTGAAATTTGTAGGCTTCGTGACATTCCCATCGTCACCTTCATCAATAAGTTTGACCGCGAAGCACAAGAGCCTTTGGCCCTGCTAGACGAGATTGAGAAAGGCTTGGCACTTACGGTAGTGCCCATGGTGTGGCCCATCGGCATCGGCAAAACTTTCACCGGCACCTATGATCTCATTCACAACCGCGTACGCCGTATTGATGAGGATCCAGAGGGCATTTCGGTTTCCGGCCCACAAGATAAATTGATCGATGAAATTCTGCCGAGGGGTGCTGCGCATTTTCGTGAGGAGATTGAGCTTCAAAGCATGGCCGGCCACGCCTTTGATCAGCAGGCTTTCCTTGAAGGTCATCTCTCACCTGTCTATTTCGGTTCAGCGCTGAAGAATTTCGGCGTGCGCGATTTGCTGGACGCGCTCATTGCCTATGCGCCACCACCGCGTGACCAGAAGGCAAGGCAACGCCTAGTAAAGGCCATCGAGCCGAAGCTTACTGGCGTGGTGTTTAAAATTCAAGCCAATATGGACCCAAATCACCGCGATCGTATTGCCTTTATGCGTGTGTGTTCTGGCATTTTGAATCGTGGGATGCGGGTGAAGATTGTGCGTACTGGAAAGTCTCTGGCGCTCAATGCGCCGATGTTTTTTTTCGCGCAGGATCGTTCGTTGGCAGAAGAGGCCTTTGCTGGCGATGTGGTGGGCATTCCCAATCACGGCGTGCTGCGCATTGGCGATACATTGACCGAGGGCGAGGATTTAGTCTTCACAGGTGTGCCCTCTTTTGCGCCAGAAATTTTGCGGCGCGTGAAGTTGGGTGATCCGATGAAGGCTAAGAAACTGAATTCCGCCTTGGAGGAATTGGCCGAAGAAGGCGTTGTGCAGTTGTTCAAACCGCTTGATGGATCGGGCGCTATTGTTGGCGTGGTGGGGGCTTTGCAGCTTGATGTTTTGGCTGATCGCCTTGAACATGAATATGGCGTGCCGGCTTCGTTTGAAACCACCCGCTTTGAAATTCTGCGCTGGATTTCCGCACCCGATGATAAAACGCTGGATAGCTTTGTGGATAACAACAAGTCTTCCGTGGCGCTTGATCTTGACGGCGCGCCTGTGTTCATGTCTTCATCAGCGTTTAATTTGAATTATGCTTTGGACCGCGCACCTGGCATTTCGGCGCAGACGATCAAGGAAATTCACGGATGATTTTTTCTGATCTGCCATGGGATTTTGATTTCAAGCATTTGTTTGCGGTGGCCTTGGTGTTCATCATGTGGTGGCTTTACACGCCGGTGCTGACGCTTTTGGGCCACGGCACGCTTAATGCGCAGCTGCACGCCGTGCGCTTGAAGTGGATGCAAATGCACACCCACGCGCGCCGCCAAGACCGGGTTTATGATGCCATTATTTTGGGGCAAATTTCTAGTGCCATGAGCTATTTTGGCTCTGCCACTATGATCGTTCTGGCTGGCTTTGTGGGCACGCTGGCTTCCATCAATCACGTTCACGCTTCACTCACGCAGATGGCATTCTTTCCGCCCATCAGCCTTGGGCTTTTCAGTATTTATTTCGGTGGTCTCACCATCATCATGGCCATTTGCTTTTTCTCTTTCACTTATGGTTTGCGCAAAATGGCCTATACTTTGGCGCTGATTGGCGGGCTGGATGATACGCCTTCAGATACGCCGCAGGCGCAAGTGATGGCGGCACAAACGGCCATTGTTCTGACCGAAGCGGTGAAGAGCATGAACAATGGTATCAGAGGTTATTATTTTGCCGTGGCTGGGTTGTTTCTGTTCTTTGGGCCGATGATTTCGATCACTGCAACATTGGGCTTTGCCTTGCTGCTTTATTTCCGGCAAGGGCTATCCAAAGAGGCTTTGGCGATTGAACGCTATGTGAAAGCAATGAACGAAGAACGTTAAAGCTTGCGCAGTGCCGCCGCCTCGCGTGCGAGCTTTTCAATTTCATCCCACTTGCCTTCATTGACCAAAGCTTTCGGTGCCATCCAAGAGCCACCCAAAGTGATGACGTTCGGCAACTTTAAATAGCTTGGCGCAAGCGCTGGTGTGATGCCACCCGTGGGGCAGAATTTAATTTGCGGCAATGGTGAAGACAAGCTGGCCAGATAGGCCGCGCCACCAGCTTGTTCTGCTGGGAAAAATTTTTGCAAAGCATAACCCCATTCCAGAAGCGCCATGGCTTCACTGGCGGTGGCCGCACCCGGCAAAAGCGAGATTTCATAATCATCTGCAGCGCCCAAGAGCTTGCCGGTTGAACCCGGAGACACAGCGAAGACACAGCCCGCCTTTTCAGATTGGCGCAGTTGTTGCGGTGTTAACACCGTGCCGGAACCCACGATGGCTCCTTCCACTTCCGCAACGATGGCCTTGATGCAATCGAGCGCTGCTGCCGTGCGCAAAGTAATTTCAAGAACCGGCAGGCCGCCCTTCACCAAAGCGCGCGCCAAGGGCACGGCGTGTTTCACATCTTCGATCACCATCACTGGAACGATGGGGGCTCTTAAGAGAGCGGCCTCAAGACCTTTTTGTGGGTTCTTGCTCATGGGGTATCCTTTACATTTTTAGGTTCGTCATCCTTGCGAAGGCAAGGATCCAGCTTGGTTACAAGTTGAAATGCCCTAGGCGGGATCCCTGCCTTCGCAGGGATGACGGTTTCGGGGGCGGTGCGTGACATCGAAAATTACATTGCAGAAAAAATTGTAGCACCATTGTCAGCGGAACCAACAAGTTGGCGGAAGGAGGCGAAGAGCTCCCGGCCCGTGCCTGCTTCATTATCGCTCATATCTTTTTGCGCCAATGGCCTTGCGGCGAATTCCTTGGCATCCATCAAAACTTTAATGACACCTTTGTCAATATCCAGTCTGATGATGTCACCATCGCGTAGTTTGGCGATGGGGCCGCCGTCAGCTGCTTCGGGTGTGACATGTATGGCTGCCGGAATTTTACCTGATGCACCAGACATGCGGCCATCCGTGATCAAGGCCACGCGGAAACCTAAGTCCTGTAACACCGCCAGTGGCGGCGTCATGCGGTGCAGCTCTGGCATACCGTTGGCCTTGGGGCCTTGAAAACGCACAACAGCAATCACGTCTTTGTGCAACTCGCCGCGCTTGAAAGCCTCGGCCAAATCTTCTTGTGAATGGAACACGCGACATGGCGCTTCGATTACATGGCGATCTTGAGGGATGGATGAGGACTTGATGACGGCGCGGCCCAGTGCGCCTTCCAATACATTGAGACCACCAGTCGCTTGGAACGGTTCGGCAACGCCGCGCAACACCGTTGTGTCATGCGATGTTACGGAGGCTTTGCGCCATGCCAGTTCACCATCTTTCAAGGTGGGCTCTTGCAAGTAACTGGATAGCCCTGCGCCCATAATCGTGGTCACATCTTCATGCAGCAAACCTGCTTGCAACAATTCGCCCATCAAGTAGCCCATGCCGCCTGCCGCGTTGAAGTGGTTCACATCGGCTTTGCCATTGGGATAAATGCGGGTGAGCAAAGGCACGGCGGCGCTGAGATCGGCGATGTCATCCCATGTGAGATGAATGCCAGCCGCCGCCGCCATGGCAACCAAATGCATGGTGTGATTGGTCGAGCCGCCAGTGGCCAGCAAGCCCACAACGCCGTTCACCACGGCCTTCTCATCATAGATTTTGCCAATGGGTGTGTAGCGATTGCCCAAAGTTGAAATAGAAAGTGCCTGTTTGGCAGAGGCCTTGGTGATTTCGTCACGCAATGCCGTGCCTGGGTTCACAAAAGTTGTGCCGGGCAGATGCAGGCCCATGATTTCCATCAGCATTTGGTTGGAATTGGCCGTGCCGTAGAAAGTGCACGTACCGGGGCCATGATAGGCCTGGGCTTCGGCTTCCAGTAATTCAGCGCGTCCCACTTTGCCTTGGGCATAAAGCATGCGCACCTTGGATTTTTCGTCGTTGGAAAGCCCCGTTGTCATCGGCCCGGCGGGAATAAACACGGCTGGCAAATGGCCAAAGGACAACGCCCCGATGATCAGGCCCGGCACGATTTTATCACACACGCCGAGATAGACTGCCGCGTCAAACATTTGATGAGACAGAGCAATGGCAGTGGACATGGCAATTACGTCACGTGAGAACAGTGAAAGCTCCATCCCCGTTTCGCCTTGCGTCACACCATCGCACATGGCGGGCACGCCGCCAGCCACTTGCGCCGTTCCACCCGCCGCACGTGCGGCCTCGCGGATCAAGTTTGGATAATGTTCGAACGGTTGGTGCGCTGAGAGCATGTCGTTGAAGCTGGTGACGATGCCAAGGTTTGGCCCGTCGCCATTGCGCAAGGCGGATTTGTCATGGGAATCACAAGCAGCAAAACCATGGGCGATATTGGCGCAACCCAAAGCCTTGCGTCTGGGCTTGTTGTCGAAGGCCTTAGCTATTTTGTCAAGATAACGCCCGCGCGTATCAGCGCTGCGCTTGGTGATGGATTCTGTAACTGTGGCGATCGTTTTTTGTACGGACATTTTACCTCACGGGCAGCAATAGATTTCAATCACGCGGTTGCTGTTCAACACGGCGCGTATAGGCATTTCCATTTCGTCACTGCCACTCAAGGCTTTTTCTAACGTGGCGGATTTATCGGCCCCTTGAATGTGCAGAATGATTTCACTTGCGGCGAGAATTTTGGGAAGCGAAAAAGTGATGCGCGGTTCACCAGAGCCGGGTGCGGAAATTGCAAGCAATGGCGGAGCGGAATTAGATAGTGCCGTTGCCAGCGTATCGCCGCCGGGAAAGAATGATGCGGTGTGGCCGTCATTGCCCATGCCTAAAATCACCACATCAAAATTCGGCAAGTCAGCGGCAGCAGGATTTTCAAACAACGGCACGAAATTTGCCGCCGCGGCTTCATTCTGCACAAGTGCTGCCTTCACCAATTTTGCATTGGAGCGCGGCGAAGTTTCATCCACTTGCCGTTCATCCACCAAGGTCACCGTAACGCGGTGCCAATCTAATTTTTGCCGCGATAGAGCATCAAAAAATTTCTGCGGTGTGGAGCCGCCCGAAACCGCCAAAGTTGCATGTTCAGTTGCTGCCAAAGCTTGACGCAGGCTGGCCGCCACATTCAGCGCAAGGCTGCGCGCCAACTGATCTGCATCAGCAAAAATATGGCGCGACGCGATCATGCCGTCTGTGGCTCATACCATGTGCGGTGATCACGCTCGATCAGTGAGATCGCGGCTGTTGGCCCCCAAGAGCCGGATTGATAGGGCTTAGGTGCATCGCTGCTATCTTTCCAAGCACTCAGTATCGGATCAACAAAACGCCAAGCAGCCGCCACTTCGTCGCGGCGCATGAATAGCGTTTGATTGCCGCGCACTACATCCATCAACAGCCGCTCATAGGCCTCAGGTTGACGTGTGGTGAAAGCTTCGGCAAAGTTCAAATCCAGTGGCACATATTTGAAGCGCAGGCCGCCGGGGCCGGGTTCCTTGACCGACAGCCAGAGTTTCACACCTTCATCTGGCTGCAGGCGAATGACCAAGCGGTTGGGTTGCACACTCGTTGAATCATGGAATACGTTGTAGGGAACGGGCTTGAACTCCACCACAATTTCCGAAACGCGTTCACCCAATCGTTTGCCGGTGCGGAGATAAAACGGCACATTGGCCCAGCGCCAAGAATTCATCTCCGCTTTGAGCGCCACAAATGTTTCGGTTTTCGAATCTGGGTCGCCCAATTCTTCCACATAGCCATTCAGTTGGCCACTGGCTGATGGGCCGGGGCGATATTGGCCGCGCACCACCAATTGGTCCATTTCATTCGCTGAAATGGGTTTTAGTGATTTCAGAACTTTGAGCTTTTCATCGCGCACGGCATCAGCGTCAATGGCGTTCGGTGGTTCCATGGCCACAAGACAAAGCAGTTGAAGGATATGATTCTGCACCATGTCACGCAGCGCGCCGGATGAATCATAATAGCCCGCGCGGCCTTCAACGCCCAGCGTTTCCGCCACAGTGATTTGTACATGATCAATGTGCGTGGCGTTCCACAGGGGTTCAAAAAGCGCATTAGCGAAGCGCAGTGCCAAAAGATTCTGAACAGTTTCTTTGCCAAGGTAATGATCAATACGGTAAATCGAAGGTTCTGGGAAAACCCTGCCGATGGCATCATTCAAAGCATCTGCCGAAGCGCCATTCTTACCTAGTGGCTTTTCCACAACCACGCGCGAATTCGGCGTGACGAGTTTGTGATTGCCCAAGCGTTCACAGATAGGCCCGAAGAGATCGGGGCCAACGGCGAGATAAAAGACGCGCACGCGTTCTTTCATGGGGGCCAGAACTTGTTCCAATTTCAGCCAGCCATCTTCCAACGTAGCTTCGGCTTGCACATAGGAAAGTTTGGCAAGAAAGCGCTTCACATTATCGGCGGTGCGCAGCTCGGCTTCGACAAATTTTTCAATGGCGGCCAAGGCGAAGGCACGAAAAGCCTCATCACTTAACTCGCGGCGAGACGTGCCGATAATCTTGGCTTCCGCAGGCAATTGGCCGGCTTCATCACGGTGGAACAGGGCGGGAATCAGCTTGCGCTGCGACAAGTCACCCGTTGCGCCAAACACAATAAGATCAAAAGGTTCGACAGGGATCATACGGGGCGACAAAGGGTAACTCCTGAAAAAGAGGTGCGCACATCAAAAATCAAGTTGGCGGACGCATACACCTCTATTAAGACGGTTGCAACAAAGCGCCTGATGGTGCGGCTTGGGAGTGAATACATGATCTTATGTTGCGGCGAAGCCCTGATCGACATGGTGCAGCGAGATGAGGATGGGGCCAACCTGTTTCGTTCGTACAACGGTGGTGGCATTTATAATTCTGCGATTGCTTTGGGCCGCTTGGGCGAGAAAGTTGGGCTGTTTGCAGGTATGTCTACTGACGTATTCGGGCAAAGCTTACGTGCTGGATTGAAGGCTTCCAAGGTTTCGGAAAAATTTCTACGTATCAAGGAACTCCACACCACACTTGCGATTGTTAAGGTGAATGCGAAAGGCAACGCTTCCTATTTCTTTATCGACGATGCCTCAGCTGGCCGTTGGTTGGAGAAGGGCGATATGCCGAAGCTGACCAGGAACATCAAAGCTATTTTGTTTGGCGGCATATGCTTAGTGCCGGAACCATCGGGCGGCACTTATGAGGCGCTGATGAAGAAGGCCGCAAAGACCCAAGTGATCGTGCTAGACCCAAACATCCGACCACCGCAAATCAAAGATCGCAAGAAGCATTTGGCGCGTCTCAACCGCATGATTGCGATGTTGGATATTCTTAAAATTTCCGACGAAGACGTGAAATGGATGACGGGTTCGACTGATCTTGTCAAAGCAGCGAAAGCCTTTCTGAAAAAGGGTGCGAAAATTGTGGCTATCACACGCGGCGGCGAAGGCTGCACTGTGTTCACCAAGGGTTTTGCATTTGAAGCCTTGGCCCCGAAAGTGAAAGTGGCCGACACGGTGGGTGCTGGCGATACTTTCACCGCAGGCCTGTTACATCACCTCAGCATGAATGGCCATTTGACCAAAAAGGCGTTAGCCACAATCAACGATGAAGACCTAAAGGCCGCCGCATTTTATGCCATGAAAGCCGCTGCCGTTACCGTGTCGCGCCCCGGTGCTGATCCGCCTTGGGCCAATGAGATGCAATGAATTTTCCAGTTGACGATATTATTCCGCAGTTAAAGGCCGCACTCTCTTCGCGGCCTTCCGCCATTCTGGTGGCAGAGCCGGGGGCGGGCAAAACCACGCGCGTGCCTTTGGCCTTGCTGAATGAAGCTTGGGTTGCGGGCAAAAAAATCGTGATGCTGGAACCACGCCGTCTTGCGGCACGCGCTGCGGCTTCGCGCATGGCGCAAACGCTGGGCGAGGAGGTGGGTCAGACTGTTGGCTATGCCGTGCGTATGGAGCGAAAAGTTTCAAAAGCCACACGCATTGAAGTGGTGACGGAAGGCTTGCTCACGCGCCGTTTGCAAAACGAGCCTGAATTAGCCGACACGGCGCTGGTCATCTTCGACGAATTTCATGAGCGTTCACTCGATGGCGATTTGGCTTTAGCCTTGTGCTTGGATGTGCAGCGGGGCTTAAGGCCTGACCTCAAGATTTTAGTGATGTCGGCTACGTTGGACGTGCAGGCCCTTCGTGTTCAACTGAGTGAGGCTGCTGAAATCCAATCACAGGGCCGCATGTTTCCGGTTGAAACGCGCTATCTCGACAAAGCCACGCGCCAAACCATTGTGCAAGATACCACACGTGCCATATTAAAAGCGGCACGAGATGTGAAGGGTTCGCTGTTGGTGTTTTTGCCGGGCGAGAGTGAAATTCGCCGTGTCGCCGCAGAACTTGAAAAAGAAACTTTGCCCCACACCGCTATTCGCCCGCTTTACGGGGCCATGCCACTGGCCGAACAAGATCACGCCATCAGGCCCTCGCCAACAGGTACGCGCAAGATCGTGCTTGCCACCACCATTGCTGAAACGTCTCTCACCATTGATGGCATTGAAGCTGTGATTGATACGGGAATGAAACGTGCTCCACGGTTTGATCCTGCCTCTGGCATGACAGCGCTGGAAACGGTGCGTGTATCAGCTGCATCTGCGGAACAGCGCAAGGGGCGTGCTGGCCGCTTGGTGCCCGGCGTGTGTTACCGCCTGTGGCCGGAAGAAGAAATGCGCGCGTTGGCGTCCCATGATGAGCCGGAAATTCGGATTGCAGATTTAACATCGCTGGTATTGGAACTGGCCGCTTGGGGAGTCTCGACACGGGATGGCTTGCCCTTTGTGGAGCTGCCGCCTGCTGGTGCATTCTCTCAAGCACAAGAATTACTGCGTGAGTTAGAGGCGCTGGACAACTCCAACCACATCACCGCACATGGCAAGTCCATGGCGAAGCTTCCGCTGCATCCGCGCTTGGCACATATGGTGATCGCCGCGAAAGCTTGGGGCGCGGGCACACGCGCTGCCGAGATTGCCGCACTGTTGTCAGAACGCGACGGCCTGCCGCGTGATGCTCCATTGGATGTGGAGCAACGCCTCCTGTTTGTGCGAGGGCATGCAAAAGAGCGGATGCGCCAAACAGCTAAGCAAATTATCTCACTGGCTCATCTTAATGAAGACGCGTCAGAGCTTGGCGCGGGCGTGATCCTTGGCCTTGCCTATCCAGACCGCCTCGCCCAGCGCCGTGGCGGGCATGGGCGTTTCCGCATGGCATCGGGTGCTGGCGCTGTGGTGGCGGAACATGATGCTTTGGCCAAAAAGGACTTCATGGCCATTGCACTTCTTGATGGTGGCGGGGCTGATGCGCGGGTGCAACTTGCAGCCGAGATTTCGCTAGGTGAAATTGAAAAACATTTCGCTCATCTCATCACGTCAAAGGCCGAGGTTTTCTGGAACGGTAAGGCCAATGCTGTTTCTGCCGCAACCATCAAGTCACTCGGTGCTTTAGTGCTGGAAGAAAAGCCCCTCACCGATGTGCCGCCTAATCAAATCGACTCCGCGATGTTGCAAGGCGTGGCGCAAATGGGTCTCGGCGTTCTGCCGTGGAGCGATGGCGCACAAATGTTCCGTTCACGGATTAATTTTCTGCGCCGCGTCTTGCCTGATGCGGGTTTTCCTGATCTCCGTGATGAAACCCTCAAAGGCACTCTCGGCGATTGGCTATTGCCTTATCTTTCCGGCATCAGCCGTAAGAGCCATCTGGAACGCTTGGATATGCTGGCCATCATGCGCTCATTGGTGCCGCATGAGCTTGCTTCGCGCATCGAAAAACTCGCCCCATCGCGCATGGAAGTGCCGGGTGGCGGGCATTATCAGATTGATTACATGGTAGAGGGTGACCCGACTTTGCGGGTGCGCTTGCAGGAAATGTTTGGGATGAACAGCGCCCCGCAAATTGCCGATGGCCGCGCCAAGTTGAAAATCGAACTGCTTTCACCCGCTGGCAAACCTGTTGCCATCACCCAGTCGCTCGAAACTTTTTGGGTGAATGCTTATCCAGACGTGCGCAAAGATTTGCGCGGGCGCTATCCGAAACACTTCTGGCCGGAAGACCCGTTAACAGCACAGGCGGTGGCTCCCAGGCGGTTGCGGTAGCTGCTACGTCTAACGTCGATAACTATTTTAAACCGCTTAAACACCATAACAAATTGTCATTTGTCGCAGTAGGTTAATCTGTGTCAAACTCGCAAAGTATAAATACAAAAAACTGAGGAGGTTGAACTGAAAAACGCTTTTAGCTTAGGACTTTTGTTGACAGTGTTTGCCGCTGGTGGAGCACATGCAGGTTGTGGAAGCCTACAATCGTCGCCATCTAACCAGCCTGCTGATATTAAATTCATCAATGGTGGCACAGGAAAGGCGAATGTGCTGTGGTACAAGTTTAAAGGCGGCACACGGAAATATCGCAGCCTTGCATCTCAGCAAGCTTATGTGCAAGCTACTTTCACCAATCACATTTGGGCTTTCACCGATAGCAAAGGAAAATGCCTGTCAACCTATGTTGTGCACGGCAGCGGAACCTATACAATTCCTTAAAAGGTTTTTATTCGGTATCTCAGCTCAGACACAGAACGCGCTGCCGATGCTGTCTGTGGAGCCGCTGGCAAACGTCTGTTCTACTGCCAACCTAGTAGCGAAGTCCAAGACGCCCAGACATTTGGCGCGAAAACAAGGCGCATTCGAAAAAACGATTCGACTCGGACAGGAAGTAGGCTCACCATCGCGACTGGGCATTTTTATTGCTTTCCTGACCCTTTTGGCCGCCTTTTTCTTTTTTGATCCTTGAGTGATTGGAGGTGAGTTAAGCGCCCGATTTAATGCAGCGTCCCGCCGCATGTCCGTTTGTCTTTCGTCTAGTTCACTGTTCGGCATTGGAGATCACCGTGAAACGTCCTGTTGACAAGGCCAAAGGCCCACCAGTTGAAATACCATTAGATATTAAGCGCGACATCCCGGAAAAACAATTGGCTTCTCTTGGAGCTCTGGCGTTAGCCTTCAATGAAGCCCAAGCAACTCTCGATGGCCTCTTTTATGTGGTAACGGACCTGCCGGAATATCTTAAACTGGAGGTAAGTACGCGAATTGGCGGCATTGATGGAACGCTTGCAGTTGTAAAAATTGGAGCAAAGCCATTTCTTTCCAAAATCGAATTAAAACAGTTGGAGGAATCGCTTGGCAATAGTTGGTTTTCGAAAATGAAAATTTATCGTGATGGCGTTATACACTGCCGCCATGTAAATGTGGTTACTAATCTAGGCGTAAATGTAAGTCGCCAGGCTCATGTTTTCGAATTTTTGATACGCCAAGATGCGCTTGATGCAGCATATAATCTGCTCGAAATTTTGAACAGAGAACTTCGCGCCTTTCTTAATCTCATTGCCGCAAACAGATTTCTCGCTACTGCCGGCCCCGACGATTCAAAAAAAGTACAACTTGAAGCAACGTCAAAAGCGATGAGTTCTGAAGTCCTACAACATCGGATCGCGAGACTAGCTCTTCCGCCATTTCCAGAATTTCCGACGGAACTTCAATTACGTCAGGCGGAGATGGAAGTGCAGAAAGCTCAGTTAATGCTGACCATGCCCGGCCTGAGACAATGGGATATGCCCCCGCATTTTCAACAAAGGCTTCATTCTCCCGCTCTCCTAAACATTTTAGGCCTAAATGCACCGCCACTCCCCCTAATGGAGTCGCAAAAGAAGAAATAACTTCACAATTCAGCTTTTCACGCGGTATTTCATTGAATCCCCAATAGTTTTATCTCAAGTGAAAAATTATGTAATTATTCCTTGACAAGGACTATAATGTTCACTATACGTTCCCGCAGTCTTTTTCACAGGAGGGGACGATGTGCATAGAGTTCCACTATCGCGAGAAAGACTGCAGCGGCTGCGAGAGGACGCTTTACTCACTTCTTTCTCCCGGCGGTTTTATGTCAGGCCCTCGGGCACTACGACCTGAGCGCCTTCAATGGCTTACAACTTCAGCGGTCAACAGACAGGCCTTTATGAGAACTTATACCAAAGGTGGTGAACTCTGACTCGTTAAGGATTCCCTCGAATCGAAAAATCTGATTCTATGGTGCGAGGAGGACTTGCATCATGGCATCA
>JAYVOQ010000129.1:0-4116 GCA_043757845.1 Hyphomicrobiales bacterium
CAACACGTCACTATGCCCTAAGTTTTGTGACCATGCTTTCAGCTCTTCCGGTGTGCGGCACATGATCTGCCCTAGCCGTGCCAGCGTGGCCCGAATGGAATGCGGGTTGTAATAGGGCAGGCCCGCCGCCATGAATGCCTGTTTGAAGGCTTTGCGGATTCCATCGGCATTTTTCCAGTGTTCACTCGTAAAGCCAATGGGGCCAAGTGTGCCCGCGCCATCTATCCCCATGGCCGTTGCCGGAAACAACGGATCATCTGGCCCAAACTTCCAATCAGTGTGCAGATAGGTCACCCAATCGGCAATAACCGCTTCAGCCTGCCCACCCACGGGGAAAAACCACGTGGTGAAAGATTTGCGAAACTTGGTGCGCACATCACGCGCATCCTGAAAAACAAGGCGTTCACGCAAATCCACATGACGCAATGACAGGGAAGCCATGGCATCATCGCGGGCACCTGTTAGAAGTGCAAAAGCCACAATAGCCCGTGTCCGCTTTTCAAATGGCGTCTCAGTTTTTATGCTGTCGATCACAAGGTGAACTTCGTCCAATTCGGGCGATGGCCGTGGCCGCTTGGCGGTCGCTATGCGCGTGTCATTGGCAGACATATTGAAATAGTCGGCATCCGAATGCTTGATCTTTGAGCGATAGCCCTGTTGATCCGCTAGCCAAAAGAAAAATGCTTTGAGCGCATCAAATCTGGCCTTCATCGTCGCTTTGGCCAAGGGCTTGCCCGTGGTTTCATTGTTTGCTTCAGCTTGCTGCCTTTTGAAATTTCGCGCCTGCTCAATATGAAAGGCGGCAAAATCCTTGTAGTTTGTTGAAGCCTCAAACAGGGCGATGGCCGCCGCCTTTTGATCAATAGATTGCAGCGAAAGCTTTCTGGCTTCCTTCAGCCAGATAAAATACTGGCGTTTGATCCGTTCGTTTTTAGGGTGGTGCTTGCGCATAGTTTTCAAATCCTTGTGTTAGTGATCATTTCAACAGGCCAGTTCGCTCTCAACTATGTGTTCGTTCGCCTGTATGATTTTGAAAACGAGAATGCCCTTCAAAGCCTCCATCGCGGCCAAGGAAATGCATTTGTGCATCACGGTGGTGCATTGTTCGCACAAGGCAATCATCTGCCCATTGGTCGCGTTAACGGGCTTGTATTCGGCTTCACCAAAAGCTGCTTTGCGCGGGGCTTTGCACCCGAAGCAAAAACACTCTTCCATTTTGCAAGTTTGTTTGGGTCGTCTTTGGGCCTTAAGAAAGTCCACAAGATCGCCGCCCACAATCAGGCAGGGCTTTTGTTCTTTCAGCGCGGGCAAGCCAAGTGCCAGCCAGCGGCGAACCGTGCCCTTGGCCACCCGTTGGTTGCGGGCAACTTCCTCCACTGTATAATTTTGGTGAAGTTTAACAGCCCGCCAGCCTGCCCGCCGCGCCATTCATTTCGCCCCGCTTTCGATGAAGGCGCGAATGTCTTCCACCCGCCAAGCCGTAATGCGCTGGCTGAGTTTTACAGGTTTTGGAAAGCGGCCATCTTTAACCCCAGCCCACCAAGTGGATTTGCTTACAGGAATTGGCCCGTGAGGTGCGATGATGGCTGGAAGTCGGACAAATCCGCTGGATGGAAGTTCAAATTGTTTTGGCATCGTGCAACCTCATGTTTTTAGTCATGAGGCGGTTCTAGGAAAGCCAGTTCAATTTGTGACCGAATTCGGTTTCGCGCTTACCGATTTCGGTTTCAACCTATTCTGTTCGGTTTAGTTTGTCGGAAAACGTGGCTTTTGCTTCGTTCAGGTATTTTCGCACAGTGTCTTCATCAATTGAAAGTCCCAGCAATTGTGCATCACTTACCACTTCAGAGGCCAAGTTTGAGCGGGGTGCATTCGAATCATAGGCGTAGCCCTTGATTGCCATCGCTAAGATAATCTTCAAAAGGCTGTCGCGTTCCTTTGAGGAAGGTTGCTTTGCGACTTTGGGCTTTTCCTTCGTCAATTCTGAGATTTGGTTTTGAAGGGTTGTGACTTGATCCTTTAAATCTGTATTTTCTTTGGAAACATCAATTTTGTTTTTCCCAAATTTCCGCACCGCTTCGACCAAGGCGGGCGACAAATATATTCCTTTGAGCGTCACCCATTCTATGACGTTAGCTGGTGTATTGGTGCGTGAAAGACGTCCCATATTTTTCGCTCGTTCAAGCAACTCCAAAGTATCTTTCAAATTCTTTGCAGTTGTTGAACTGGAATCGTCATTTTCAATGTGATCATGCGTCACTATTTTTGGATTCCGTTCATTGATCAATGCAGCTGCCTCGCCGAGCGTCCAGTATTCGGCGCGGCCAAAAAACTCAATGACTTGCGAAGACATTTGAGCGGGTGCAGAATTGAATTTGTGCCCTTTTTCATACTCTTCAACGATGAGTTCCAAATATTTTTTGTATTCGAGATTCAGTTCTGCTTCGGAAATTGACAACAAATATTTATGATAATTCACGGCTTCATTCTGGTTTTTCGACACTGTCAACAGCGCGTTTGGCAACTCAAGAACTTTGGCTAGATCATACTTACTGAAATATTCAGAACAGTACTTGCGATGATGGTAATTGAGCAACTGCCAAATAAATTTGGTTCTTTCCTGATTCGTCATGCCGAAAGTTTAGGGCTTCACTTTTGTCAATTGCAATTCCTTGGATTGCTTGTTCCACAAGCAAAAGCGTTAATGCCCTTCAATTTGAGTAGCCCACCATTCTGCCATCTTAACCCGCTCGTCCCAGTATAGCGCTCGGTGATAGGCGCGACGCACTTCGTCGGCCCCAGCGTGACCTAGTTCGGCTTCGATGGCATCGGCATTCCAATTGCCGCTTTCATTCAACAAAGTGGAGGCGCTCGCACGAAAACCATGCGAAGTGGCTTCAGTGTTAGAAAATCCCATTCGCCGCAATGCCGCGTTCATGGTGTTTTCGCTCAAAGGCCGTTCAGCATATTGGGTGGACGGGAAAGCCAAACGGCGGTTGCCAGTATGCCGTTGAAGGTCGCGCAATATTTCGATTGCAAGCGCTGGTAACGGTTTCTTGTGGACGCGGCGCATTTTGGTTCTGGCTGCTGGAATAGTCCAAACAGCCTTATCCAGATCAAATTCTGCCCATTCAGCTTGGCGCAATTCGCTAGGTCTTGGGTAAAGCAATGTCATGAGCTTCAGCGCGGCGCGGGTTTCAATCGTGCCCTGATAACGCCAAATCGCGCGAAGCAAGCCCCTAAAGGCTTCCCAGTTCGTGATTGCTGCCCTGTGGGTTACCTTTGGCGATACCAAAGCGCCTTTCAAACCAAAGGTTGGATCGTTTGCCACCATGGCTGTTGAAATAGCATATCGGAAAACCTGGCCTATAACAGCACGCAAGCGCTTTGCCGTTTCATAGTTGCCCAAAGCTTCAACCTTTTTGAGCGGAACAAGTATTTCCGCTGCTGTGATCTCACCAATTGGCCGAATCCCTAAATCAGGCAAAGCAAGGCCAATCAACCACCGCTTTTTGGTGAGTGTTGCGTCGGCCTTTCCTTCACGTTCATTCTTGTTCAGAAAGTTCTCTGAGATTGTCGCAAAGGTATTTTGCCTCTCTGTTTGTCGCGCAATCTTGTCTTGTTTTGACTGAGAGGCGGGGTCGATATCCGACGCCAAAAGCTTCTTTGCAGCTTCACGTTTCTGTCTGGCCTCAGACAATCCAACTGCAGGGTATGCACCGAAAGATAAGAGCTTTTGTGAGCCATTGAAGCGATAGGCCATTCGCCAAAGTTTGGTTCCTTGGGGGGTAAGGTGAACATAGAGGCCGCCACCGTCGCTTATTTTCAGAGCCTTTTTTGAATGCTTTAAGTTGTTGATCTGCCTATCATTTAGGGGCATTTGTTGGTATCCGATCAAGCGAAAAAGCTGGTATTTCGTGAAACTACCAACAAATATACCAACAAATCTATCGGATACCAACAATCTTCTTAGGACAACATAGGATCAACTTCTAACAAAAAGGCATAAAAAAGCCCGCTTTCGCGGGGTTTCTTCAGTTTATTGGACTTCTTTGATTTGTAATTTGGTGCCCTGAAGAGGACTCGAACCTCCACGCCTTTCGGCACACGGACCTG
>JAYVOQ010000130.1:0-4076 GCA_043757845.1 Hyphomicrobiales bacterium
CTAAAATCTGTTCACGGCTGCCTTGGGTTTGCGACGGATCGGCAATCAACCAGTTTTCAGTTTTAACGGTTCTTGATGTGGCAAATGATTTAGACTGACTGGCAGCCTCTGGCGAAAGTGTCATCACAAGATCAAATCCAGATTCAGCTATGTCTTCCAAACTATGGGGTCTGTGTGATTTGAGATCGATGTTAATCTCATCCATCACCATGCCGACAAATGGATCAGGATCTCCGGCGACGATACCTGCCGATGCAGCATAGATGTGCTGGCCGAAATAGTGATGCGTGATGGCTGCCGCCATGGGTGAGCGGATGGCGTTTTGCGTGCAGACAAATAAGGCCATGAGCGGCTTGGTGGCCACGGGTGGCAAGGTTCCACCATGGGGCATGATAGCGCAAACCAGCGTGAACAACCTTCGCGCCGTGTCAAAATCCATGGTGGCCTTGCCCTTCAGGCGTTCACGCAGAATTTCGCTGCCTTCATTGTGAATGGCGCGGCGGGCCATGTCTATGGCTTCGATATTTTGAGCGTTGGTGCCACGCAAGGCCATCACATAGCTGTCGCAGATTTGGAAATAGTCTTTGGCCACGCGGCGGAAGGGCGTGAGTGACAGGCCGAAAGCATAGAGCGGCTGGCCGGTTTCTGAACTGAAATCTAAAACAAGGCGTTGGTCTTGTGCGGTGATGTGCAGGCGGTATGGGCCGGGTTTGCCATTGCTGAGGGTGAAGTCGTTGCCCTCAACAATATCGTTAATTGCCAGGGCTTGATCTTGCTTGGCTTCAATTGAGGCTGCGGCCGCAAGGCTGGCATCTATGGACACGGCAGCGAGGCGATTATTGCTACGTGCCATGGCTTAGGCCTTATGAGCGGGCGTTGCGGAAGTGCCCCAGGTTGTGCCAACATCGGCCAGTGTGGCATTCACGCAAGTGACTGACAAACGGATGTGGATGCCGGTTGAGAAGCTTAAGGTGATGGTGCCGCCCAAGTCTGCCGCGGGGGCAAAGGTGATGGCTAAGAGGGACAATACGGCGCTGGCTGGCAGGCGCGTTAAGCCTGTGGACTTTACACTGGTCACATCATCAAAATGCAAACCCGCGCGCCTGCGTTGCTTTTGTGGCAATGCATCCCAAGCGAAACGATTAGCGACCAGTGCGAAGCGACCACGCTTTTTGTCAAAACGCAAATCAGCACGCTTCAACACCGCATCCTGCATTTGCGCAGAGATGATGGCGAGATCTTCGGTATCGGCCGCCGTTAATCGTAGCATCACTTACGCCCCGGCGATCCTTGAAACGTCGGCCCCTACGGCTGAAAGTTTGCCTTCCAAATCTTCGAAGCCGCGGTCTAAGTGATAGACCCGGTGCAACATGGTTTCGCCTTGTGCAGCAAGGCCTGCAATTACCAGGGAGACTGAGGCACGCAAGTCTGTGGCCATAACATCTGCGCCGGTGAGTTTTGCCACGCCGCGCACTTCGGCCATATCACCGTGCATGTGAATGTCTGCGCCCAGGCGCACCAGTTCTTGCACATGCATGAAGCGATTTTCGAAGATGGTTTCACGGATATGGCTTTTGCCTTGGGCCATGGTCATCAAACCCATAAATTGGGCTTGCAAATCTGTGGGGAAGCCGGGGTATGGATCGGTGGTTATATCAACCGGCATGATGCCAGAGCCATTGCGCTGAATGCGCAAGCCTTCGGTGGTGCTTTGCACATCCACGCCCGCACGGCGCATGGTGAGGATGACATCGGCCAATGTATCGGCTCTGGCCCCACGCAATGTTACATCACCACCTGCCATGCCAACCACCATGGCATAAGTTCCCGCTTCAATGCGGTCTGCCACCACGGTGTGTTCGCAGCCTTTGAGCGAGGTGACGCCGGTGATTTTCAAATTACGCGTTCCGATGCCTTCAATCTTGGCGCCCATTTTGACCAGGCATTCAGCAACGTCAGTGATCTCTGGCTCCATCGCGGCGTTTTCAATTTCTGTATCACCATGCGCCAACACGGCGGCCATGACGGCGGCATGGGTTGCACCCACAGAGACTTTGGCGAAGCTGATGTGGCCGCCCTTCAAGCCCTTTTTGGCTTTGGCGATCACATAGCCTTGTTCGATCACACATTCAGCGCCCAGCTTTTCTAACGCCTGCAAATGCATATCCACCGGCCTTGTGCCAATGGCGCAGCCGCCGGGCAGTGACACCTTGGCTTCGCCCATACGCGCCACCAGCGGGCCTAAGACCCAGAAGGAGGCGCGCATTTTGGAGACCAGATCATAGGGTGCCGTGGTATCGACGATGTTTTTGGCGGAAATTTTCAGCGTTTCGCCAGCGTGATCAATTTGGCCAATGCGCTTTCCGGCGGTGGTGATATCCACGCCGTGGTTTTGCAAAATGCGTTGCAGGCGCAGGGAATCCACAAGGCGCGGCACATTATGAAGGGTGACCGTTTCGGGCGTGAGCAAGGGCACGATCATCAAGGGCAAGGCCGCGTTTTTGGCGCCCGAAATGTTGATGATGCCGCTGAGCTTATTGCCACCGCGAATGCGGATACGATCCATAGGTTACCTCTATTTGGGCAGATGTGATTCTGCCATTCTTTAATGCTGCAGGGAGTGGCAGCTTAAATAGTGGCTGCGCCTGCGAAATCAACTGCGATTTTTGCATAAGGCTAATGGCGGGATTGAGGCAGATGGGTGCCCGTTGGCCCAGCGCGTGTAGAGGAATTTTGGTTGTCTGAAATAAATTCTCTATCTAGTAAAATAGTCCTTGACAGCGCACGGGCTAACTGCTATATCTCGGCATACTCCACCATTGGGTCACAGTTTCACTACCGCCGCCAACAAGTCTTGCAAGCTCACGAAGACGACGTTGGGGCGGAGGGAAAATCCATGGCCAGTGTGGAGGGCGATCTGTGTCCTCGCGTGAATTGAATGCACTGGCACGGCAATCCACCGCAGTCCCGTAATCTTGGCATGAGTACGCGAGAGGCTCGACACTTAAATTTAGTGAATTGCCACGGTCACTCGTCTAGAATGTTTTCTGAACTCAACCACAAAAGGCAGCACAGTGCTCATTACAAGGCTTTACCAAGCAAAACCTGACGAAATACTTTACCACTACTGTGATGCGGCATCCCTCAAGGTAATTTTAGAAACTGGCACTCTCCGGTTTAGTGACATAAATATGCTGAACGACGCTACGGAGGCGCGCTGGGGCTACAAAGTTTTCGAAGAGGCGGCTACGGAGCTACTTTACAAACTCCCACAACTCCCAAGATTTGCCTCTATGGACAAAGCATTCTTTGACAAAGTCGACGCGGTGCTAAGCCCTCTTCAAATTAATGCACATCCATTTGTTGCATGTCTTTCAAGATCGGCAGACCAACTCAGTCAATGGAGAGCATATTCGAATGACGGAAAAGGTTACGCTATCGGATTTAGAGCTGAAGCAATAGCTTCTATGCCTATTTCCCTTCTTGGTGTCCAATACGATCACAAGAAACAGGTGGAAGAAATGACTACGGCATTGAGAGCAATCTACCTTGAAAATGAAGAGGCCAATCCAGCATTTGGTGAGCAGTTTAGAACTAGTTGTGCTGTGTTGGGCAGTTGGGCCAATGCCTTTAAAAATCCTGCTTTTGCAGAAGAACAGGAAGTTCGGTGCGTTCATGTGGTTGGCACCAAATTCAAAACAGGTTCGATAAAATTTGGGGCCGATCAGGTAAAGTTGAAGGACGGGACTGAGCATTCCGTCGGGGAAGTCGAGTTCCGCGTCACCGGAGACAAGTTGGTGGCCCATTTGGACCTATCATTTAGAAAATTTTCAGATAAGAATCTAATTGCAGAAATCATTGTTGGGCCCAAATGTCCGAACGGCCCGGGAAATGTCTGGTATCTCTTGGGGCGCCACGACTACAGAAATGTTCGAATGCAACTTTCCGCAGCGACCTACAGATAGTTCAATCAACTTGCCCTAAAGGGTCAGAAGCATAACTATTTGTGAATATTGAGCTGCTGCCGGTTTCGTGGACACTGAGTTAAGGTGTTTTAACGGAACTGGAGATTTCAA
>JAYVOQ010000131.1:0-47960 GCA_043757845.1 Hyphomicrobiales bacterium
CAGTCGTTGTGGCGCTGCCGTGTAAAACTTGGCCCATAGTGCATCCCTCCATTCAACGGAAAATATTACACCATCAAATGTCGGGACCAAACACCTAGCTTATACACCTGTTCAATCATGTCAGCACTGAATGTCGTATGCCTATAGCATGCGATGTAAATGCGATTTGATTATTTGCGCCTGTCTTATGTCTTCAGCACAACGGCTGAAAAGAAAACAGCGAGCCTTTCGGCCCGCTGCTCTGAATTCGATGTGTAAAAAAGATTACTTCTTCTTCGGTGCCGCCGCCGCAGCAGGGGCTGCGCCCTTGGCTGGAGCCGCAGCTTTCGCACCAGCAGCGGGCTTTGCACCCGCAGCAGGCTTACCACCAGCGGCAGGTTTACCACCCGCAGCCGCCGCAGCCGCTTCAGGGGCTTTCTGCGCCGAAGCCGGAACATCAACAGCAGTCGGAGCGTCCGCCACCACTTCTTCTTCCTTGGCCTGCGCCGTCACCGCGCACAACGTCACGTCATCGCGCGATGCAGAGGTCACCCGGTCTGGCAGTTTCACTTCCGACAAATGGATTGACTGGTTGATCTGCATGCCCGTCAGGTCAACCACGATCTCGTCGGGGATGAAGTCAGCCGGGCAATAAAGCGAAACGGTGTGCGACACGATGTTCAGCACAGCGCCAGTCTTAAGAGCAGGCGAAGCATCCTGGTTTTTGAAATGAACCTGAATATCAACCGCAATGCGGGCATCTTTGCCAAGACGCAAGAAATCCACATGGGTGATGCGGTCTTTCACCGGATCAAATTGAATGTCGCGTGGAATGGCGCGGATCGTGTTGCCGTCCACCTCAAGGTCAACCAACGTCGAAAGGAAACGCCCGGTGTTCACATGCGGTTCCAAAGCGATATAGGTGAAAGACACGATTTCAGGGGATTTTTTATCGCCGTAAACAACGCCGGGAACCAGCCCCGAACGACGAACTGCTCTGGCGGCCCCCTTGCCGGCCTTGCTGCGAGCCGCAGCTTTAATGTTAATGATCTTAGACATTGTCTTCTCCAATATAAAAATACCCAGCCTCCCTCCAGGGGTGGACGACGCTGAGCGAGGCGGCCTATAGGGGAAATGGCGGGCAGTGGCAAGCAGGTGCAAACCGGCCCAACAGCGTTGCATTGCTTTCAGCTTTAATGCATCTAGCTACGCAAAACCTGACCAACAAACCCCTGCGAACGGGAGAATTCAACTGTCACAACACTCTCGCAATGCGCCAACATTTTTAGAACAAGTCGGCACCGTCATTTTTCATGTGAAAGAAAGATCGCGCCTTGCTTTCGGCCGCCTGTTCAATCCACCTGTGGCAACAATTGCCAGAGCCCGCAAGTCAGACGTTGCAGCCGATTTTTTGGTTCAAAACAAAACCGACTATATTCAAAGGTATCTGCGCTCAGGCGAATTCTTCGAAGCAGCAGAACTGGAACTCGTCAGAAAGCATTTCAAAGGCGGTGTATTTGTTGATGTGGGGGCAAACATCGGCAACCACGCGCTCTATTTCGGCAAATTGGAAAACTGCACGAAAATAATTGCGTTCGAACCTAATCCCCACGCCTTACGAATTTTAAAAATCAACATTCTGCTCAACCATCTCGATCAAAAGATCGAACTTCACGAACTTGCCCTCGGTGCCAAGTCAACTGTTGAAACCATTACATTTTCGGCTGGCAATCTTGGCCGCGCCTTAATCGTGCACGGCAGTCAAACCAGTGCTGGCCCAGAGCGTGTTCAGGTTCAAGTCAAAAAAGGTGACGATATCCTCAAAGATGCGAAAGTCGCTTTCATTAAGATCGATGTCGAAGGATTTGAGATACAAGTTTTGAAGGGTCTAGAGAAAACTATTAAGCGCTGCCGCCCCACGCTGTTCGTTGAAGTCTGGCAAGAGAACCAACCAGATTTCAAAAAATTCTTAACAGCAACGAAGTATCGCGAAATCAAACGGCTAGGAAACGGCGCTTTTGACCTGATATTAGCTGAACCAGCTTAACGTCCACATCAACTCAAACAGTAACCAACGGCCCAACGCCAGGCTTATGCCCGCTCGGCATATGGCTGAGGAAATAACGCGGCGGCTCATAATGCTCCTCAGCAGAGCCAGGTTTATGAAACTTGTTTTTCACCAAATCGTCGCGCACGAAAAACGCATTGGTTCCTGAAAGGCAACAGCCAACCAGCGCATAACCCTTGCTCGCTCCCAGCTTTGCCAAAGCCCCTAAACTCGCCCCAAAATAAGTCGAGCCATCCCAGCGGCCTTGCGGCGCATAAGGCACGGTGATCGCGGCTGGCGGCGGCCATGAAGCATTATATTCGATCACCACCACGCGTGGCTTCACATCCACAATCGCCTGCCACACCCAATAATCATTGAAATCAATATCAATGCTCAACAAGTCAATTTCCAACGCACCTGGCGCAGAAAAATTACGGCTCAAAAGTCCGTTGATATTATCTTTGGTGATGAAGGCGTTCTCAACCCGCAACTGTCCACTTTGCAGATAATGTGCGTGAGTTTTCGCAATGCGCTTGCAATTGCTGGCCACACCATCAATCCACAACCCAGACCATCCCTGCATCAAAAGCCATAAAGTGTTGCACTCAATGCCATGCTCAACACCAAACTCCACAAACGTCTTGTTCTTTGTACCAATACGTTTGAAAATCTCAGCGATAATCCCGTCCTCATCACTCTGCGAATGCACCTTATAACCGTGGCGCACCAGCCGCAGCTTTTCTTGATAACGCGGCTGAGACAGTTCGAGCGTTCTGTATTGATAATGATCTAAACCTGTGTGCACGGAATTGCATCCTGATAAGAATTACTAAATCGGGCGAAAGATAACATTTGTTAATTGAAACTATAAACTGTGGTGCGCAGCAGCGAGTTATCCAATTTCAATTCACAAATAATTTGTCGCTTTGAAAATGAAAGCCCAAAAGGCAAAGTATCTACAACCACGCCACTGCCAAATTGGGTGCGTGTGCTGGGGCCAGTCGGCTTGTCAAGATTTGGCGAAAATCCATCTTGCCAGGGAATGTCTTCGGTCAAAATAAGATGTTTGCAGCTTACAGGCACCTTAGCCAGAACCTTGGCAATCATAGCATTGGAAAGATGCTGCAGCACCTGCCGCAAAAAAATCACGTCGGCCTTGGGCAGCGCGTCGTCAACCATATCCACGCAGCGAAAGTCCACATCGAGAGCCGCAAATTTTTGGGCGTTATCCGTAATTAGATCAAGCACCACATCACATGCAATGTAGTTACCACAAAAGGGTCTGATCTGTTGGCCCACATTAAAATCGCCACAACCAAGATCAACAGCCGATGGCTTGCCACCAATCTGTTCCAGAAACAGCTTCACACTTTCAACATAAGGTGTCACAACTTTTCCATCGTGTGATCCCGGGCCGGAGAAGAAGCTCAAACCAGATTTTTTACCCCAAACACCTTGGCCATAAATTTTGTTGAAAATGGCTTTATGATCAAGGGGCGCGAATGACAAATCCAACCGCTCCGCCTTGCGGCGACCAATTTCATGTGAAAGGCGCTTTAGATAGCGCGTCAGAAACATAATTTGCCCTTCCAAGATTATTCATAACTGTGGCATTTTGCGCATCCACAGTGCTACACCTGCGCTATAATTCAAGACTGACTGCAATGCCAACCAAACTTTCCAACCAATGACAGCCTTACGGAAACTCATCGCCCCCGCCCCGCGCGTGCCTATGCCCTTGGGCGGGCTTGTCCACCGCGTCGTGCCGCGTGCGCTCAATCTTGCAACAGCGCCATTTAACCAAAAAGCCATTCACGCCGATCAAATTAAATTGGCAGGTTTTGAAAAGCAATTGCAGGCTTTGGCCAAAGCGATGCCGCAGGGCCAAGCTGGCAAAATCCCACCCATCCTCCATTTCGTCTATGGCCTCAAGCAGCGCGAAGCCTTTCCTTACTATGCCAAACTAGCCGTACTCAGCGCCCTGCATCATAACCCCGGCTGGCAGGCCAATTTTCATTTCCGCGAAGAGCCTTATGGGATCCACTGGGAAAGTCTCAAACCTCGCCTCACGCTCATTCCCGTTCCCGATTTCACCTATTTTGGCGCTGCGCCCGTCATTCACTATGCCCATAAGGCCGATGTCATTCGGCTCCTTGCTTTGCTGCATGTTGGCGGCGCCTATTTGGATATCGATACGCTCACCCAAAAGCCTTTTGCACCGCTGCAATCGCAGAGTTTCGTCATGGGTATCCAACGCGCCTTGCCGGGCCAGCCCGGCGGTCTATGCAATGCCATTATGCTGGCCGCACCGCAGGCCGCCTTCACGCAGCTCTGGTTGCACCAAAACCGTCACTTCCGTTCGCGTGGAACCGATTGGCTGTGGGATTATATGAGTGTGAAGACGCCGGCACTATTGGCAAGTAAAAATCCCGCTCTCATCACTGTGCTAAAGCCCGAGGCACTCTTTGATCCGTTGTGGGATGAAGTTGAGTCCGTTCTTTTCGGCGAGAGTCCAGCGACAACCGCTCTTCCCAACTTTGCCTTCCATCTCTGGAACAATATGATTGGCACAAAACTTGAGGCGATAGACAAAGACTATGTGCGCAATTCAAACTCGCTTTATGCCCAACTCGCCCGCCCGGTTGCCAAGGCTGCAGGCGAAATTTAAACAGCTCGCATGTCGCAACCGCCTTTCACCATCATCGTGCCGATTTTTGAAGAAACTGATGCTTTGGCTTTTTCGAGTTACTATTTTCAAGAGTTCGGGCTTCACCCAATCTTTGCACTGGACTCTAAGCGCCTCAGCCGCCGCGCCGAAGTTGAAAACCTGCTGGGCCAATCTGTCGCCATCTACGAAAACCCGGGCAACTGCATCGAAGCCTCCTATCAAAATCTCGCAGCACTCTCCCCCACAGATTGGCTTTTGCGCATAGACTGCGACGAAATTCCAAACCAAGCCATGTTGGAGCATTGCGCCCGCTACACAACGCGTCCAACCGATGCCTATTGCGGCTTTGACCGTGACGATCTCATCTGGCGCGACACCCACTTCGAACGTCTCAAATATGGGCCGCTGTTTGTTGATACACAATTTAGACTGTTCAACCGCACCAAAGTGAAATTCTTAAATCGCATTCACACGCCGGGCTTTCATGTGCCCAAATGGAAGCTGCCTTTCGTGTCAAGATGGAACGCACCGCGCAGCGCAAGGATCTATCATCTCCAGCGCGTATTCATCACGCCCCAACAACGCGCCGAAAAGCTGGCCCGCTATAATGCGGCAGGCCAAGACCAGCAGTTCAACAACTGGCTGGCAAGGCCAGATGAAAGCTTCAAATGGCGGAGCTTTGACGACCAGGCATTCACGGAAATTTTCGCGCGGTGGAAGGCGGCGCAAGCGCAATGAACACGGCCATCATCACCTGTGTAAATGAAAACTGGCTCGCCCCAGCTTGTGTCACACTTCTTTCAGCGCAAAGAAACCAGGGTATGGCCAAGGCAGATTTCATCATTGTGGTTGATCAGCTTAGCTCCGAGGGTCGCCATGAAGTCGCTGAATTTGAAGCGCATCACAAAATCAAAATCATTCTCAAAACTCATAAGCCCCAAGGTTTTTCCAGCCTAGACCCGCATCGTTATTCCAGCGCCACATTCTTGCGCCTTTGCTTGCCTCAAATCATTTCGCAAAACTATCAGCGCGTCCTCTATCTCGATAGTGATGTGTTGGCTCTGGCCGATGTGTCGCCGATGTTGCAATTTGATCTGAAGGGCCAAACACTGGGTGCCGTGCCTGAAATAAAAATGGCCCATGGTCGCGGCATCCTCACAGACAGACATCGCCGCAAACTCGGCATTACTTCAAGCGCTGATTATTTTAACGCCGGCGTGCTTCTGTTCGACTGGCAGCAAACCCTCAAAAAACAAATGCTGGAAAAGGCCCGCAACTTGCTCCTCTCAGGCCGCAACTTCGAATTTCTCGATCAAGATGCACTGAACCTTGTCTATGAAAATCAATGGCTGGCCCTGCCCCTCAAGTGGAACGTCGAGCAATCCGCCGCCTGTTATTTGAATGTTGCGCCCGCCCTGCGCCACTTCAACCACGCCGCCAAACCATGGGATTGGTCGCACGTCTTAGGCTATGCGCCATATCATCAATACTACGTCGATGCACTAAAGGGCCTCGCGTTGCAGCGCTTCCTGCAAAAGCCAAAACGAGGCAGCCCTCTGTTGGCCAGCATTGAATATCATTTCCGCAGAGCCTCGCTGCATCAGCAGCACTTCTTGCGCCACAAATATGCCAATCTGCTTTAAGCAAACCCCGGAAAAAAGTCCGTCATAATGCGGTGCCGCGCAATGCCAAGTTCCGTCAACACCTGCTCAAACCTCAAAACCATGGCGCGCGGGCCAGAGATATAGAACAGCCGTTCCGCATAATCCGGCATTTCACGCATAATCAGATCAGCATCAATAAAGCCCTTGTGAAAATGAGTTTGCGCGTGCTGCGCATCCGCCACCGCATAAACCGTGCGCAGGCCCAATTCATTTTCAGCGCGGTTAAACACATCCACATAAGCAATCTCATTAGCTTCGTAATTGCCATAGAACAGCGTTGTTGGCCTGCGGTCACCCACGTCCATCATATGGTGAATCATCGAACGAAACGGCGTCACCCCAATGCCACCCGCTATGAAGGCTAACTTCTCGTCGCCCTTCGGCAGCGTGAAATCACCACCTAACTGCGCCCCATAAACCACATCACCGGGCTTCATGTTCAGCATCGTTTGTTTGTAAGCCGATGGGTTTGGATAAAACTTAACGCCCAACCGCACATGAGATTCCGAAGGTGCTGATGCAATTGTAAATGTGCGGCGGTTGCCACGGTCATCATTGCGCCGCGAATGGATCGTCCAATCCAGATATTGCCCAGGCTTTTGCTTCACTGGGCGGTTGGTATGGAACACATAATCATAACAACCATTCGCCGTTCTCTCAATGCGCTCCAGCGTCAACTTGAAACGATATTTCGGGTTGACCGCCCAAGCAAAAACATTGCCGATCAGCAAAGCAATTTCGGATGTAAGATAAAACTCGCCCACATGCACAGCAGGTGAAGACAAAACACCCACCAACGCCCCAAAAGCCAGTGAAGGCATTTTGGCCGCAGGCGCTGTCATCGGTTCCGTCAACATCGCAAAACCTGCAAACAGGAGGGATGATGCCAAAAACGTCTGGTTCAACACTTCGCCATACATATCAGCCGAAGTCGTCAGCACGGTCACACCAAGAGAGGCCAACAAATAAACACTGAACATCTCGAAGCGCTGCACTTTGCGCAAAATCAACAAGCCGCCAATCATCACAATCGGCAGCAGCCAAACCGAACCACCCACCCACCAAGTCGGCGGTGAATCCACCAAATAAGTTGAAGCCACAACACCAATCGCCACGGGATTGAAAATATGTTTACGGTTGATCGCAAAAATAAATTTCGCGGCAATGCCAAAGCTGGCCGCCACAGCCAAACCGCCAATGCCCTTCCAATCGCTGGGCGAAACCGGAGACATGATCAAAGCCGTGATCAAAGCGCTAATCCAAACGGATTCAGCATTGGCCGGAACTTTCAATGCCGAAGCCGCCACGCGGTTCACCACCCAAGCACAGGCCGTAATCACCGCAACCGAAAACACCAGCTGTGCCGGATCATGTGGCGCCAAGCCCGCAAGTCCCAAGGCAAAATCCACCACCAGCAAACCCGCGCAATAGAGCAATACCAACCGATACATGGTGATGTGATTGAGAAAAGCATCGACCGGTCGCAACATAATATCTGCCAGCCGTTTTAGCTCATTGAATGTGTTGATCATGATAAAACATAGTCCCCGAAATTAGTCGTCTGCATGGCCATGCCCTGCGCATTCACTTGATAAGCTTCAAAGCCTAGCAGGCTTTCAATGAAATAGATGCCATCAACACCCATGGCGAACGCCGCCGTAGCAAAGCGGTCAGCCTCTAAAACATCAGGCCCCAACACAGTGATCGAAACCACATCACCCAACGTCTCGCGCGGGCCATGTGGATTCCAAATATGGTTACCGCGAATGTAGGAACCAGAGGTCGCCATCCCCTGCCCACGTGGTGCGACAACTTTGATAATTTCAGACATTTGAAATGGGCTGCGAATGCCCACACGCCAATCTTCGCCGTCATCATTTAAGCCTTCAGCTTGAATATCGCCGCCCGCATCAACATAGAAATTTGCCAGCCCCGCAGCGCGCATCATCTGCGCCGCCTTGTGAATGGCCCAACCTTTCACAATGCCAGAGGGATCAACCGAGCCATCGGCTTTGCGCATATTGAAAAATCCCAACGCCTCATCATGGGTGCGCCGCGCCAAAGCAAACACCTCTTGCACTTCGGCACTTAACGCAACTTCCGAAATTTCTCCGCGGTTAAAGCGGCTGATTTCACTGTCTTTGAGATAAGTCGAAAAACGCCCATCAACATGTTCAAACCACGTGAACACATCGGCCAGCAAATCGCCAAAACCCGCGCCCACCACTTCAACCGTGATAGGCATGCCCATGATGATGCGGGTTTCACGCATCAGTTAGAAGCCGCCTTAATGGCATCAGCCAATGATTTGATATAAGCCCGACTGGTGAGTGTTGCGCCCGAAATGATGTTGATCCGCGAACTCTGCGCCTGCACAACTTCTTTCTTTAACGACGGCATAGCCTGATTGTTAATCGCAATGCTGGTGCGGCGATGACCGGGATATTGCAGCGCCTGCGCATCAGTCACCTGCCCACCTTGCACCGTAATCTCCACCTGCACAGGTCCGTAAATGGCATCATAAGTGCCGCCATCAAATGTGCCATCATGCAAAGCTGCGGCTTCAGCTTGCGGCGCAAATATCGCCACCAAAGCGCCAAATCCCAAACCCATACGATTGTAAAAAGTCATCATGCGTCCCTTTAATTCCAACAGAATCTATTCAAACTCTGTCCGGAAAATATGGCACAAGATTTACAAACTTGTGAGATTCGCGGGGCGTCTTACAAAACTTTAAGGCCTTAACAGCGCTTAACTTTTAAGGCGGTAACCCGTGTGAAAAATCCACCACACGCCGCTCAAGCACAGCACCATGAACACGCCCGTCATGCCCAAAGCCACGCCCAAATTCACATCTGAAACTTCATAGAAAGCCCAGCGGAAACCACTGATCAAATAAACCACCGGGTTAAGATAGCTCACACCTTGCCAAAACGGCGGAAGCACTTTGATCGAATAAAAACTACCACCTAAAAACGTCAAGGGCGTCACCACTAACAAGGGAATAATCTGCAACTTTTCAAACCCATCAGCCCACAGACCAATAATAAACCCAAACATTGAAAAGGTAATGGCCGTCAATACCAGAAATGTAATCATCCAAAACGGATGCATAATCGTAACGGGCACAAACAAATAACTGGTGGCCAGAATAATCAGGCCAATCAGCAGGCTCTTGGCCGCTGCCGCTCCCACAAAACCCAATACCATTTCAAAGGCTGAAATCGGCGCCGATAGATATTCATAAATCGTACCCGAAAAGCGCGGGAAATAAATCCCGAAAGAAGCATTCGAAATGCTTTGTCCCAACAGCGCCAGCATAATCATGCCCGGCACAATATATGAGCCATAAGACACCCCATCAATCTGGCTGATGCGTGAACCAATGGCCGCACCAAACACCACGAAATAAAGTGTGGTGGAAATCACCGGCGAAACAATGCTCTGCGTAATCGTGCGAAAAAACCGCTTCATCTCATATTGAAAAATTGCAAATGCGCCGCGCCAGTTCATTGCTTCACCAATCCAAGGAAAATATCTTCCAAAGAGCTTTGCTGCGTGGAAATATCTGAATAAGAAATCTTGGCGCCAGCCACGGCCGCCAACAGTTTCGCCACATCAAGCTTTTCCTGTTTGGAGTCATATTTGTAAGAAAGCTCAGAGCCGCCCTTCCCTAAACTAAAACCTAATGCGCCCAGCTTTTTCGGCAACGCAGCCAACGGCGCTTCCAACAGAATGTTTAGCTGCTTCTGCCCCATTTTTGCCATCAGGGCCTTCTTGTCTTCAATCAATATGATCTCGCCTTTCGAAATCACCCCCACCCGGTCAGCCATCTCTTCGGCTTCTTCGATGTAATGTGTGGTTAGAATAATGGTCACGCCAGCCCCCCGCAAATCGCGAACCACGTTCCACATATCCTTGCGCAGCTCCACATCAACGCCCGCTGAAGGTTCATCCAAAAACAAAACCCTCGGCTCATGTGCCAAAGCTTTGGCAATCAGCACGCGCCTTTTCATGCCGCCTGAAAGCGCCAAAATTTTCGTATCTTTTTTGTCCCACAATGAAAGCTGTTTCAAAACTTTTTCAATATGCGCATCATTGCGTGGCAAGCCAAAAAGGTGGCGCGTAAAACTCACGGCATCCCACACTTTTTCAAAAATCGGCAAATGTAATTCTTGCGGCACAAGACCAATCATCTGCCGCGTCTTGCGGTAGCCCGGCCCAATGTCTTCACCATCCACAATCACGTGGCCCATAGATTTTGTCACAATGCCGCAAATGATGGAAATCAACGTGGTCTTGCCCGCTCCATTGGGCCCCAGCAGCGCAAAAATTTCGCCCTTGTTGATGGTCAGGTTGATGTTTTTGAGTGCGGAAAAGCCAGTCGCATAGGTTTTGGAAAGGCCGGAAACGGAAATGATCGAAGACATGGCCGCGATATAGTTCATTGCTCATCTACAAACAACAAAACTCTATTGCCCAGCAAATCCACGTAAATCTGTCCGCCTTGTCGCACCCCCTAATAATTCGCCTTCTTCGGCCACATATTAGAAGAATAATAAGTGATGATTGAACTGAAAATCAGTTCACACCCTCTCTAGAACTGGTTCGCTTTCGAGGCATCTCCATTCAGTGAAAGGAAATCTACGATGTTAAAATCTCTTTCTGTTTTGGTTACTTTAGCAGTGCTTGCTCAGCTTCCCACACCCGCTCTTGCAGGTGCCACCGTTAACGTCAAACTTTGGGATAATGGTGAAACGATGGATCTAAGCAAAAATATGGGCATGGCTCCAGGCAGCGCGGTGGATATGTCCAAGGCTCCCATGGGCATCAAAATTCAGCCCACAGTTGTGCCCCAAGGCAAGGTCGTGTTCAAAGTTACGAACACCTCCAAGGCCGTCATACATGAAATGCTGTTGGCGCCCATCAGTGGCCCCAATGCCGCGCTTCCCTACATTGACAAAGAAAACCGCGCCGATGAAGAAAACACCCACGATCTGGGCGAAGTCTCAGAACTCGAACCCGGCAAAACCGGTGAATTAACAGTGGATATGAAACCCGGAACCTACATGGTGTTCTGCAACGTGCCCGGCCATCTGGGTGCCGGCATGTGGACAACGATTACCGTGAAGTAATTTGAATCACTTCAATAAAATTGGCCGCGCTATTCGAAGAGGCTTGAAACAGACTCTTCCCTGCTGGTGCGGCCAATGGCTTCGCCAATCAGTGTTGCCACCGAAATCACGCGAATGTTTTTGGCCACGCGCACAGCTTCCGTGGGTTGGATGGAATCCGTCGTCACCAAGCTTTTCAATTTCGAAGATGTAATTCGCGCCACCGCACCACCGGAAAGCACACCATGGGTGATATAAGCCGTCACATCAATGGCGCCCTTGGCCATCAACGCATCAGCCGCATTCACCAAAGTGCCGCCAGAATCCACAATGTCATCAATGAGAATGCAGCTTTTGCCAGCCACATCACCGATGATGTTCATCACTTCGCTTTCGCCAGCGCGTTCACGGCGTTTGTCAACAATGGCCAAGGGAACATCCAACCGTTTCGCCAAAGCACGGGCCCGCACCACGCCGCCAATATCAGGCGAAACTACAATGGTGTTGGCCAGATTATTATGGTGCTTGATGTCGCGCACAAAAACCGGGCCGGAAAATAAATTGTCGGTCGGAATATCAAAAAAGCCCTGAATTTGCCCGGCATGAAGATCCAGCGTCAAAACCCGGTCAGCCCCTGCGCGCGTGATAATGTTAGCAACCAGCTTGGATGAAATCGGCGTGCGTGGCCCCGGCTTGCGGTCTTGTCTGGCATAACCAAAATAAGGAATCACAGCGGTAATGCGTTTGGCCGAAGCGCGGCGCAATGCATCGGTGATGATCAGCAATTCCATCAAATGGTCATTGGTCGGAAAGCTGGTGGACTGCACGATAAACATATCCTGCCCACGCACATTTTCCAGAATTTCAACAAACACTTCCATGTCGTTGAAACGCTTCACCACAGCTTTCACCAGCGACAGGCCAAGATAGGCCGCAATCGCTTCCGCCAACGGTTTGTTGGAATTGCCGGAAACAATTTTCATCATCGCTTATTGCCCTCGCCTGATGCGCGTTCCTATAACAACCAGATGACGGGCTCGCCAGTGGCAAATTGCCCTTATAGGCTTTTACTTAACGATACTGCCCAATCAACTTAAACAGCCCCTCAGCGGCAGCCTGTGCTGCAAAGCCCGCCGTTTCGCCCCAAGCTCCATCTAAGGAATGCGTCGGCACTTGGTTGTTTTGGTTCACATTGCCCAAGGCCTTGCCCTTGGGTGATGTCACCTGCCAGCTAATTTGCACCGCTTGGTTCGGCCCTTGGGCCGCAGCCAGTGCCACGTGCCCACGCAGCGTAAGGGCATCTTTGCGCGGTGCCGAAAGCACGGGCCAGCCCGCCTCTTTCAAAACCTTGCGCATGGCCGCAGTCAGCTCGCGGTTGCCTGAAGCTGAAGCACCATCAACCGCCAACACCGCAACAGCCTTAATCGCGGTGGCCCCGGGTTTGGGTGCTTGTGTTGGCTGAAGCGGTTCAGGTTGTAGGGCAGCGGCGTTGGGAAGCGGTGCCGCCGCAACTTGTTCGGGTGCCACAGCTTGCGGCCCGTTCAAAGTTTCAAGATCAACGTCCTTGCCGGCCCCTGGCCCTGCCTTCACCAAGGTCTCCCATGGCGGGTGAATGAGCGAGTCTTGTGCCACGGGTTGTGGCTCAGGCTTAGACAATAAAAGGCTGTTCGCAGAACACGCTGAAAGCCACAAAAAAGTGAGTAAAAGAGAGGAAAAGTCGATCCATTTCATGTCAAAACAAGCGCCGAAATCAACCGCCCATAATCGGTTTCGCCCCGGTGGGTGGCGCGCCGATATGAGAAAAACCGGCGCTCATCGGCATAAGTGCACAGCCCAAGATCAACCACTTTGCCAAGCCCAAGTTTCTTTAATCCATCAAATAAATACAACGGTAAATCAAACATATAGCGCTGTTCATTAACAGATGGCGTGAAGTATTTTTTATGCGCAGGATCAGCCGCCAAAAATGGCTTCGGAAACTCCGGCCCCACTTCGTAAGCTTGCTGCGAAATTATTGGCCCCACCACCGCAACGATGTTTTCTCGTTTTGCTTCAAGGCTTTGCATTGCCTCAACAGTGCTCAGACAAACCCCGTGCAGCGCACCCTTCCAACCCGCATGACAAGCGCCAATCACGCCAGCACTTGCGTCAGCAAACAAAACAGGCCCACAGTCAGCAGTCAAAATGCCTAGCGCAACACCCTTGGTTTTGGTCACCAATCCATCAACTTTAGGGCGCTCAATCAGAGGCCCTGTAACCACTGCCACAGCCGTTCCATGTTCTTGATATCCTGTAATTAAATGGCTGCTAGCAACACCCAAAGTCTCCGCCACATGGGTTCTATTTTTCTTCACTTTTTCAATATCATCGCCGCTGCCCAGCCCACAATTTAGAGACGCAAAAATGCCCTCCGAATGCCCGCCTTCACGCGTAAAAAAGCCATGCGCAATTCCATCGAAACGCAATTCAGTTGCAGTTATCATGATGCTTCAAAAGGATAAATGGGTTGTCGCTGCGGTTGGGCCACACAAAGAACTTTGAAAAGCTGCCCCATTTTATTTTCACCGATCAAGCGCTTCCCCCCTGCAATAAAATCCGCCCTCGGCTTGCCCTGCAATTTGGCAGAAAGTGTGGTCAACCGCTGCTCAATGCCCATATCGCGTAAGAAGGCCCCTTGCGTCATCGCTGGTAATGCCGCCGCACCACCAGCCGAAAATGCCTTTGCCAAAGCCTCAAAATCCACATGAGCAGTTAAGTCGCTCGTGCCGGGATACTCGAAAACGCCGCACGTTTTATGTCCCTTGAGCGCTTGAAGTGTATCCCCAACAGCTGACTGCAAGTGTCCGTAATCAATAACAATTCCAGCCCCTCCCAAAGCCGACAGTCGTGCCCCCAAGCTTGCAGCCACTGCTTCAGAAACAGGTGATAATTCATGCAGTCCATCCGTATCAAATGGCATCGCAGGCATGGGCCTAATCTGGCTGGTTAAAGCACCTTCGTCTATGCCCACACATCGCTCATAAAATTGGCCAGCGTGTTTCAAAACTTGCCTGATAGGCAGCGCATCGAAGAATTCATTGGCCACAAAAATCATCGGCTCTTGCGGTAACGTTTCAATCGTCTCATGCCACGTCACATTGTCGCCCAATTTCTCACATTGCAACTTGCTCAAAACCGGGCTCATTTCAACCAAATGAACTTGCAAAGCAGATTGAAATTCTTCCATGCGCGAAGTGGCCCGTAACAAGTCAGCCATCAAAGTGCCCCGCCCCGGTCCCAACTCCACCAATATGAACGGTGACGGTTGTCCAATCGCCTCCCACGCCGCCACACACCAAATGCCGATAAGTTCCCCAAATATCTGGCTAATTTCCGGTGCAGTTGTGAAATCACCCGCTGCTCCAAAAGGGTCGCGGCTCATGTAATAGCCAAACTTCGGATGGCCGAGACACAGCGCCATATAGCGATCAATCGGCAACGGCCCTTCAGCGGCGATCAGCTCTTTCAAAAACTCAATCATGTGCGCCGAGACCTGATCAGCAACCACCCACCCACACCAACTAAAGGCAGCGAATAAATCATGCCCTGTGTGATAAATCCAAAATAATAACCAATGAAAGCATCAGGCACGCGGAAGAACTCCACTAAAATCCGCGACAATCCATAGGCCAAAGCGAATATACCCGAAGCCCGTCCTGGATGCGCCAAAGCCTGATAACGATGCGTCGCAATCCGCACCAAAGCAAAAAGCAACAAGCCTTCGAGGGCTGCTTCATAAAGCTGGCTGGGATGGCGCCCCTGCGTATCACCGGGGAAGATCACAGCCCAAGGCACATCACTATAACGCCCATAAAGCTCAGCATTGATGAAATTAGCCAGTCGCCCCAGCCCAAGTCCAACAGGCACAGATGTCGCCCCAAGATCAAGCATCCGGTCAAGTGTAGCGCCCACTTTGCGCCCATAGAAATAGCACGCCAAAACCACGCCCAAAAAGCCGCCATGGAAAGACATGCCGCCATCCCACACTTTGAAAATGCTCCAAGGATCAAGGAGATATTTCATCGGCTGATACAGCAAAACATAACCCAGCCTGCCACCGCCAACCACACCGAGAAAAAACCATAAGAACATATCATCCACTTGCGCTGTGGTCATGGCGGGCTTGCACTTGCCCCACAGCGCAGTTGTGGCCACCAACTGCTTGATATACCAAGCCGCAAACAACAATCCGCCAACGTAAGCCAATCCATACCACTTGATGGTGATGGGCCCCCACTCAATCAAGTTGGGCGACAATGGCGGAAATGGAATGGCGGCAAACATGGGGCGGATAAATGCCCTTTCATCCGCTGCTTCGCAAGCTCTTGAAACGCAGGCCAAGAATGACTAGCTGCTTAATAACAGGAGTTGCCATGCCAACCACCAATTCGCGTTTCTTCGACGAAGTTTCCAAGCTGATGACAGGTGCGGCCGGTGCCGCCCAAGGTGCGCGCAAAGAAATCGACACACTGGTACAAACCCAAGTGGAGCGCGTGCTTAACAACCTCAACATCGTCAAGCGCGAAGATTTTGAAGTGGTGAAAGATATGGCCGAAAAGGCGCGGTTGGAAAATTCTAAGCTTGAAGACCGCATTTCGGAACTTGAGAAGAAGCTGTCATAAAATTATTCGACATGTGATTCGCCTGCATGAAATTCTCATGTGGAGGAATCAGTCACCGCGTTGAATGGCGTTAATCCCTCCTTCACACTTGCGCCAAGGCAGCGACGATTCGTTCGCCTCGGAGAATTCATATGGCGGCCAGTGCTGCAACCCAACGCGAAGCAACAAACCCTTTAGACCGGGTTGAACGTTTGGCTGAATCCAAAAGTTGGCACTTAGACCGCACCAATGATCATGAAGTGATCATGTTGGTGGGTGGCGGCTGGGCTGATCTAACCCTCTCTTTTAACTGGCGCGATGATCTGGAAAGCTTGCACTTTGCCTGCACACTTGATTTGAAAGTACCAGACAAACGCCGTGACGAAGCAATTCGCCTTTTCAATATCGTCAATGCGCAACTTGTTCATGGCCATTTTGATCTGTGGCAGAATGGCACGATTATTTATCGTTATGCCTTGTTGCTTGCGGGCGGTGCTGTGGCCAATGACGAGCAGTGTGAAGCCATCATCCACATGGGCGTTGAAACCATGCATACCTATTATCCCGCCATCAATTTCGTAATTTGGGCCGGGCAGTCCGCAGACGAAGCTTTAAAAAATGCACTTCTCGAAACTATGGGGGAAGCATGAGTAGGCCGCTTACTGGCACCTTAGTGTTAGTGGGCTGCGGCAAAATGGGTAGCGCCATGCTCGAAGGTTGGCTTTCGCGTGGAATAGAAGCTTCCCAAATCGCTGTGTTGGAACCCATGCCATCACCGCAGCTTCATGCCTTTTTGTCAAAACATGGCGTGCGGCTAAATCCTTCTTCAACGTCAATTCAAGATGCGGAAGTTATTGTCGTGGCGATCAAGCCACAGATGATGACAGAAGTTTTACCAAGTCTGCTGCCACTGATGACAACAAAACCGCTCGTGCTCTCCATCGCAGCAGGAAAAACCATCGCATCATTTGAGGCCGCAATGGGCGAAGGCACAAGCATCATTCGAACCATGCCTAACACGCCAGCAGCCATAGGACACGGCATAACTGCCATGGTCGGCAATGCTTTTGTTTCTTCAGTACAGATGAAATTAGCTGAGGAACTTCTCGCCGCAACCGGCGAAGTTGTACGTGTTGATAATGAAGCGGTTATTGATTTGGTCACCGCTGTCTCCGGCTCTGGCCCCGCCTATGTTTTTCTCCTTGCCGAAACACTGGCCGCCGCAGGCGAGAAAGCTGGCCTTCCCAAAGAACTTGCGGTTCGCCTTGCCCGCGCAACGGTGGCAGGCTCTGGTGAACTTATGCGCCAGTCTGGCGTTGATGCTGCCACACTTCGTCAAAACGTAACTTCGCCAAATGGCACAACTTATGCGGCCCTTGAAGTTTTGATGGCTGACGACGGATTGCAACAACTGATGAACCGAGCCGTGGCGGCTGCCGCATTGCGCTCGCGGGAGCTGGCAAAATAATGACGTCGATCACCTTCGCAGATTTCGATATAGTGGATATACGCATCGGAACGATAGTCGAAGTGGAACCATTTCCCGAAGCCCGAAAACCCGCCTTCAAATTTCGCATCGATTTTGGTGATGAAATCGGCATAAAAAAATCGTCGGCCCAAATAACAGCCCATTATACACCCGAAACTTTACTGGGCCGCCAAGTCGCTGCTGTCGTAAATTTCACTCCGCGCCAAATTGGCCCCTTTATGTCCGAAGTGCTCACCCTTGGCTTTCCCGATGCGATTGGTGGCGTTGTGTTGATTGGTCCTTCCCAAACCGTACCCAATGGTGGCAGGCTGTTTTGATGCAATACATCAGTAATCAATCCGAACTCGAAGCCATTTATGATGCGCGCTCCAGTCAAGCCTCGACAGTCAAAGTGGCTGATTACATCACGCCAGCATATCGCAAGCTGATCGAACATTCTCCTTTCGTCGCGCTGGCCACCAATGGGCCAGAAGGGTTAGACTGTTCTCCGCGTGGCGACGTTGGAGCCGTTGTGCGCGTGTTGGATAAAAGGCACGTTGCCATGCCAGATCGGCGCGGCAACAACCGCATCGATAGTTTGCGCAACATTGTGGCTGACCCACGAGTGGCTTTGCTCTTTCTATTGCCCGGCATTGGTACGACGTTTCGGATCAATGGCAAAGCCCGCCTCACCACCGATGCGGACTTATGTAAATCCTTCGAGATGGAAGGCAAACCTCCGCGTTGCGTGATTGTAGTGCATGTTGAAGCAGTTTACTTTCAATGCGCCCGCGCCGTTATCCGTGCAGGCCTCTGGGATTCAGCTCGTTACATCAGTTCGAATCAAGTTCCATCAGTTGGTGAAATCCTGCATTCCATGACAAAAGGCGAAATCGATGGCACTCAATACGATACTAATTGGCCTGAACGCGCCAAAGCCAGCCTGTGGTAATTTTTTGGATGCCAAACGCGTCTGGCGTCAACGGCTTAATATCAACGAACTGATATTTGAAGATAGTGTGGGCAAAACGGCAGAACGTATTAAACCGGAAGCTTGATCGAGACGCGCAATCCGCCAAGCGGACTATCCTCAAGCGCGATATCACCCCCATGGGCTTGCGCAATATCTTGCGCGATGGCCAAACCAAGGCCTGACCCGCTGTGATCAAGGTTGCGTGCTTCATCAAGACGCGTAAAAGGTCTAAAAGCTTCTTCACGCATTTGGGCAGGAATACCAGGCCCATTGTCGTCGACATAAATCAGAAGACGGTCATCAAGATGTTTGCCGCTCACCGAAATTTCTGTTCCAAAGCGCATGGCATTTACAACGACATTGCTGAGCAATCTCCGGAATGCGTTGGGTTTCAACATGATTTTCATGTCGGGCAAATCGTCAAAGCGAATCTTGCTTCGCGATTTGTCCAAACTTTCAATTATACTAACTATCATTTCCTTCACCCCAATGTCGCTGGCCTGTTCACCACCATCTCCGCGCACAAACGCCATGTAGTCTTCCAACATATGCTGCATTTCGTTTACATCAGCATGTAGGGCCTTGGTTCGCGTTGTGCTGCCAAGGACAGCTAACTCTAACTTGAAGCGTGTAAGGATTGTGCGCAAGTCATGGGAAACCCCCGCAAGCAATGTGGTGCGTTGCTCAACGTGACGTGCAATGCGGCGCTTCATGTCAATAAAAGCTTCGCCCGCAACGCGCACCTCAGTGGCACCTGACGGGATAAAGTAACCTACATCTCGCCCCTTGCCAAATTCTTGCGCTGCCGCCGTCAAATCTAATATAGGCTTGATTTGATTGCGCATGAACACAACGGCAATTGCCATGAATGCTAATGTCGACAAGGCCATGAACAACAGCAGCAACGGCGTTCCTTCGGCCTGCGCACGGTTTGCCGCTACAGCAAAAACCAAAATATGTGAAGGCTCGGCCTGAACATGAATGGCAACATTGCCATTGGCATCATGCGGGTCGACAACAAATGGCTTCGTAAGACTTTGCGAAAGGAAGGCGTTGATCCTCCGATCAGTGATGGCCAGGACGGGTGCCGCCTTGGGCACTGGCAACACCGTATCTTGTTCGACAGAAAAACTCATGTGCAAAGTATTTTGCGCATAGCCACGGATCTGCTCAATTGCGGCAGGTGTCTTGTCAGATCGATCGTAAAGCTGCACAAGCAAAGCCGCTTCATCGGCCAGCGAGCGCGCCAATACATTGGCGACATTGTCGAGATAGCGTGATACCAAAACACCAGCGAGCAACACCTGCAACAATACCACCGGCGTAATCATAATAACCAAAGCCCTGCGATAAAGATCTGCCGGTGCATAAGCCTCCAACAGCGTATTCAAGCGATCATAAAGTGACGGGCTTTCAGCCATCAACGCGCCCCGTCAACAACGCATAGCCCTGCCCGCGCACAGTTTGCAAATAGCGCGGCATGCCGGGATTATCTTCTATTTTTTGGCGCAACCGATTGATCTGCACATCCACCTTGCGCGTAGCATCGGGGCTTTCACCACCCGCCAAATCATCCCGGGAAACAACTTTTCCCGACGCTCTAATAAGCAACCGCAAAATCTCTTTCTCACTGGTTGTAAGCTTTACAACCTTTCCCGATTTGAGTAATTCTCCAAGTTGGATTTCAAACGCGAACGGACCAAAACTGACGCTTTGCGTTTGCGTATCCTCGGCACGAGACCGACGTATCAAGCTCTGCAACCGCAGAAGAAGTTCCTGCGGCTCGAATGGTTTGGTTAAATAGTCGTCACTGCCGGATTCAAGTCCACTGATCCGATCGCCTGATTCTGCCAAAGCTGATAACATCAACACGGGAATTGTCGATGCATCGCCACGCAGTCGCTTGATAAAAGCAAGGCCGGACTCACCAGGCATCATCACATCAAGAACCATTGCATCAAACGAAAGGCCACTCATCATCGTGTTCGCCGCCAACGCAGACGGCGCGGTGGTGACACGGTATCCTTTGGAGGAAAGAAAATCCTTTAACAACACGCGCAGCCGCGCATCATCATCCACCACCAAGATGTGCGGATTTTCAGTCATGGGATTTATGCGCTCCAGTCATTGCAGCGGCTAACTCTTGATTTGCCGGATCAATGAGGTGCAGCAACACAGCCTTGAACTGATCCGCGCCAAGCCCTGTCTCCGCCAAAGCGCGCTCAAATCGCTCAATCTGCGGGGCCATCAGCTTTTTGCGCAAGCTTTCGCCCGCGGGCGTGAGATGCAAAAGTCGCTGGCGCCGATCCACCGCGCCCTCTCGTTGGACAATAAAACCCTTATCGATCAGTTCTTTCAAAACCCGCGCTAAGCTCTGCTTGGTGATCTGCAAAATATCTAAAAGCCCGGCGACAGTGATGCCCGAATTGCGGCCAACGAAATGCAACACCCGGTGATGGGCACGTCCAAAACCTAAGCCTTCCAGCAAGTGATCCGGATCAGCTACAAAATCGCGGTAAGCAAAGAACATCAGTTCCACCAAAGCAATCGCGTCTTTTTTATCATCTAAAATTATGTCAGCCATATTGACATATTATCCAATCATGTTATCATGACGCCTATCTAACGGATTCCACAACAAAACCAAATTCCTGCGGAGGAAATCGTGACAGTTATCCCTTTTGACAAGCGCCACGGCACCATCTGGTTCAATGGAGAGCTGATTGAGTGGCAGAATGCCAAGGTGCATGTTCTCACTCATGGCCTGCATTATGGCTCTTCGGTGTTTGAAGGTGAACGCGCTTATAAGGGCAAGATTTTCAAATCACGTCAGCACACAGAGCGCTTCCGCAAATCCGCGCAAATTCTTGATTTCGATATACCGTATACGGATGAAGTGATCTTGGCCGCCAAGGACGCAGTTGTGACTGCAAATGGCGGCGGCGATCAATATGTGCGCCCCGTGGCCTTTCGTGGTTCAGAGATGATGGCCGTTGCAGCCCAGAATAACACAATTCACGTAGCCATTGCCACTTGGGCTTGGCCCTCAATGTTTGACCCCGAAACCAAGATGAAAGGCATCCGCTTGGATATTGCAGATTATCGCAGGCCCGACCCGATGTGCGCACCAGTTCACGCCAAGGCGGCAGGGCTTTACATGATTTGCACCATCTCCAAACATAAGGCCGAGAAGAAGGGCTATGCCGACGCCATGATGTTGGATTGGCAAGGCCGCGTGGCTGAATGCACCGGCGCCAATATCTTCTTCACTAAAGATGGCCAAATCCACACGCCAATTGCCGATTGCTTTCTCAATGGTATCACAAGGCAAACGGTTATTGCACTAGCTCGACAGCAGGGCATGACGGTGAACGAACGCCGCATCATGCCCGATGAATTGCCCAGCATGAACGAATGCTTCATCGTCGGCTCAGCTGCGGAAGTGACACCAGTTGCAGAAATTGGCCCCTACAAATTCACCCCCGGCAACATGAGCCGCAGCCTGATGGATAGCTATTCGGCCATGGTGCGCGCATAAATCTATTCCTTAAGAAAGCCCAAGCCGTAAACCATGGGGCGCAGCTTGTTGCTTAAGCGTTCATAGGCGGCTTTGAAGGGGCCGAAATCCACCACCTCATTTTCGGCATTGGCTTCCAGCGCCTTGCGAATTTGATACCAACCTGCATCGGGCCTGTTCAGCTTGAACTCTTCGCGGATTTTGCGCGGAAGTGTCTGGCGGTGAAAGGCGCGAAAAATCTCGCGCCCCGCATCCAGAACCGCCTGCGCCTCGGGCGAAAGCACTTTGCCCCGCAAATAATCCACCATGAAGCGCGATTCAAACCGCCCATTCGCCCCAACCTCTTCCTCGGTGAAGGGAATGAAATGGTTGATAAGCGACCAGTCCTTGTTGTTCCAGCGCAAGCCATCGGCACCCGCCGAAAGATTACTGCCGTTGAACAACATCCACAGCAAGCAATCATGCTTGAATTCATCGGAAAGCGGTTCGCTGGGTTGCAGGAATTGATCGCGATCATTGAGCCAAGTCGGCTTGATGAGGCGACGAACGGCAAAGACTGTTGCAACCTTCCAAAGCACCGCCTCGGTAACGAACAGTCCACGCCCGCTGCCATAGCCGGATGAGAAGATTGTCGTAAGTTTGGATGTGTTTTGAGGTTCGTTGCCCGCGCAATTAAAATACCCGATACCACCATCAACCCACTTGGTTCCTCGCAAATCCTTTGTGGCAGTGGCAGGCGTAATTGCATTCTTTAACGGAACATGTTTGTCAGAATTTGTTTCCGGCCTTCCTATCCAATTGGTCAGTAGCGGTATGCCCTCCGGTGCAAAAAACCTCTTTTCGCCGACAATATCTGCATCCTTGTCAAACACTGTGACATTGATCTTTTTAACCGAAACATTTTTTGCAGTATTCCAAATTAGGAAACAGATAGGGAAATCGCCGCCGAGTCCATCAAAGACCTTGCTAGGACGGCAAATCCACCAAGATATTCAGCTTTCCAAACTTTCCTAAAGGTATTCAATGTTGGGGCAACCACATACTTTACGGTGCTGAACATTGCCAAGGCGGCACCCGGAATTTCCAAGTGAATCCGCGCAACAAATTGTGTGTATAGCTCGTTACTTGCCTTGCCGTAGATGCTTTTAGCGATTGGAACAAATTTGGTTCGCGCCACACCAGTTTTGTTTTCCGCTTCATCACCCGCAGAAGTGTTGTCCGAACTCGTCGCCTCCGCATAAGGCGGATTCATCAGCACCAGAATCTTCTTCGCACCCTTCTTCTTCGCCTTGGCATCGGCGATGGCTTGTTGCAATTCCATTGGCACTTTGTTGGTGAGGCCATAATCAATCTGGCCAAACGCATCAATATCGTCATTCAAATAATCATATTGAAACTTGGTGGCGGCGGCGCAGGTGCGGCTGGCCTTCATCACATCTATGTCAGCCTTATCCAAAGTACTCATAAAAATGGCGCGGTGGTTGGAGTGTTTCACTTCCAAATTGCCCACGCCGCAACACATGTCCCACACGATATAGTTCTGCTGCCAATTTTTGCCTAGCGTTTCGGCCAAAAGGTCATAGGCCTTGTCCACCACTTTCAGCGGCGTGTAAAACGCGCCTTTAAAACTACGCTCATCCAGCGGCAGCAAGCTGTCGCGCCGCTCCAGCAAATAGGTGCGATATTCAGCATCTGGCGGGCGATGATAAATGGCCCAGAAATTACGATAGCCACGGTCACTCATCGGCTCATAATCTTTGCCGTTCAGCAAGAACACAGGCTTTGGCCCGTTGAACAACAGCCGCGCAGGCAAGTCTGCCATCGCTGCTTGCTTTCCGTCATGCATGATGTCGGCGAAGAACAGCAAGGCATAATCCGCCTCATCCACGCCACCCAACTCTGTACCGATCATCTCAATCCATCTGTCGAACACCTGCCGCAAATTATTCGGCGTGATGGCCGTGCGAATAATGCGGCCTTCTTTGATCGCCGTTTTTGCCGCGTGGATAAATTCCTTCTCATGGCTGTCGATGTTGTAAACCACATAATGCGCGGCCACATGATCGGATACCTTGGTGACAAAATCCTGCGAAGCCTTGGTTTTGACCATGGCTTTGGAACCAGATTTGGGCCAATCGATGCCTTTCTCTTTCAACAATGGCAGGGCGTGCTGCGTTTCCATCAGCGCCGCCTTGTCGCGGTCAATCACACTTAAAAATGGTGGAAGATGTTCGCCTTTCTCATGGGCCTGCTTGATGTAAATCAAGAGCTGCGCGAACATAGCAATGGGTGAAGTGCCAGCTTCCTTGGCCTCAAACCAAATCTCCCGTGTTTGAATATCCACAAGGTTTTTGGAGTAATTCTTCAGCCCAAGTGCGCGAACATAAGCGTCTTTCACGTCTTCTTCGGTTTTTGCCTTTTTAAGTTCTGCGTGTAATGACATTTGCACCCTGCCGTATCCCTATCTGGCATGATTGCCCAATGAACCGCAACCGCCTGTTGAAGTGACACGCCATTTCAGTCTCGAATCGCGCTATCCCTGCCACATGCGTGAGACCGATCTTTATCCTCATATAAAATCCTTCCTCGAAGCCCGCGGCTTTATGGTAAAAGCTGAGGTCAATGGTTGTGATGTGGTGGCCAGGCGCGGCAATGAAGCGCCTGTGATCGTGGAATTGAAGCTCAGCTTCACATTGCAACTGATCTATCAAGCCATTGATCGCTTGGCGCTGGCCGATCATGTTTATATCGCCGTGGCCCAAGCCAAGCGTGGGCTGCCTGTCGAGGCTGTCAAACTGTGCCGCAGATTGGGGCTGGGGCTGATTGTGGTGGCCGCTTCCGGCAGCATCGAAGTTTTAGCAGAGCCAACACTATACGTGCCGCGCAAATCTGTGAAACGTCAGCAGCGGCTACTGAAAGAATTTACCAAACGCAGGGGTGACCCTAACCTCGGCGGCAGTGGCAGAACCAAATTGATGACGGCCTATAAACAAGATGCCTTGCGTTGCCTCAGGCACTTAAGCACACATGGCCCAAGCAAATTGGCGGCGTTGCGCGAAGCCACCAAGGTTGACCGCGCCGCCAACATTATGCGCGACAATTATTACGGTTGGTTTGGGCGCACCGGGCGCGGGGTCTATGAAATAACCAGCGAAGGCCAAGCCGCCACAAAATCTTTTGCCAAGCACATTTCTGCATTGACATAACCTGGTCACAGCATTTGTATGACTTTCATGAAAACCCTCGACGCAAAACTCGCTAAAATCCGCAATGGCAAATATAGACCCGCAGACTTCATCATCGCCGATGCCAAAGATGGCGACATGGGATTCGGTCGTGCCGCCCCCGGCCCGCACCGCACAGAGCCGCGACTGAAAACTAAGGCTGAATATCTTTCCTCCATGGCCGAGATGACCAAGTCTGGCCTGATTGATATCATGTTGGTTTCCGCCTCATCGGCTGAGGCTTTGCATAAAGCCAAAGTGTTTGGGAAATCGAAAGTCACACCCGCGGTTCGCTTGAACGACACCACGGATATTTGGTCGCAACGAGGTGGCACTTACAAAGACACCCCGTCACATCCCTATCGTTCTGCACGCATAAGTGACGCTTCGAAGCTTGCCTATCTTGGCCTTTATTCAGTGACTTACAGCAACAATGTGACTCATGATCTGAGGTCACTTGACGCTTATGCGATGTTTCGTGAAGAAGCGCAGAAGGCCAAGATGCGGCATTTCCTTGAAGTGTTTAATCCGGCCTTTGACATTGGTCTGCGCGATGGTGACATCGGCAGCTTCATCAATGATTGCATCGTGCGCACTTTGGCTGGTGTCACAAGCGCGGAATTTCCGGCCTTCCTCAAGATGCAATATAACGGCGCCAAGGCGATGGAAGAATTGGCGAGTTACGATCCCGGCCACTTGGTTGTGGGCATCTTAGGCGGCGGGCGTGGCACGACACGAGACACTTTCGAATTGGCATCACAAGCCGAAAAGCATGGTGCGCGGGTGGCGCTGTTTGGCCGCAAGATCAACTTCGCCGAAAGTCCATTGAAATTGGTGGAGTTGATGCGTGGCGTTGTCGAAGGTGATCTCACTGGCGGCGAAGCGGTGAAAGCCTATCATGATCACCTCGCCAAAAATCGCCTTAAGCCCGACCGTTCTTTGGAAGAGGATATTGAAATTACCGATCTGGTGCTAAAATAAATGGCTGCCCGCAGTGGCATTATCTGCGCGGGCGCTTGGTGTATTGATCGAAATATCGCCATTAACTATTGGCCCTCGGAAGAAACGGTTTCAACGATGTTGCGGCAGTCCAATCATGGCGGCTGCCCCGGCCATAACATGGCCACGTCCCTCAAGCGGTTGGGCGCCCCATTCCCCGTGGAAGCCATGGGCTTGCTTGGCGTTGACGAGCATGGCGCCCATCTCACTCATATCTGCGATGAACTAGGCATCAAGCAGGACGCGTTGGTGCAGCGCCATGGGATTGATACGTCACTCACCTTGGCGATGACCGCGCAAAACACCAAGAAGCGCACGTTCTTTCACCAACCAGGCGCATTGGCAGTGCAATGCCCCGATGATTTTAATTTTTCAAATACAAATTGCCGCATCGTTCATCTTGGACTAGCGGGCCTAATGCCGAAGCTTGATGGGCCTTGGCAGAATGAGGTTTCTGGGTGGGTCGCAGTGTTAAAAAAGGCCCGCGCTGCCGAACTTCTCCCCAATATGGAAATGGTTTCCATTGAACCCGAAAAAATCCGCGCCGCCGGTTTGCCGATATTGAACTATCTCGATACCCTGATCATCAATGACTACGAGGTCGGTGCTTTGGCCGAAGTTGTAACGCTCAGCAATGGCGTGACGGATGCGACGGCCTGTCGCCGAGCAGCAGAAAAACTGATGTCGAACTCAAAGATATCCCTGATTGCGATCCATTTTCCAACCGGCGGCGTGGCTCTTTCGCGAGACGGCACAGTTGCCGAGCACACATCAGTCAATGTTCCAAAAGCCGAAATCGTTGGCAACAATGGTGCTGGCGATTGTTTCGCCGCTGGCATGTTATTTGGACATCATGAGGGCTGGCCCCTAATTCAGTCATTGAAACTCGCCCATGCCGCCGCCGCCGCATCATTGCGCAGTGCCGCCTCAACGAAATCAGTGGTGAACTGGAAAGAGTGTTTAGCGCTCGCGGATGGCTGGGGTTGGCGCAACTGACACTTTATTCTTCTTTTTCTTCTTAGTTTTTACCAAAGACTTAGGGCGACTTTCTTGCAGTGTTTCAAGTTGCAACTGTTGAATTTCCATCAGCCGTTCCCACTGCTTGCTGACCAAATAATCCAACTTTTCATGCAAGTGGCGTATTTCCAGTTCGGCCTTGAGGTTCACGCGGTAATCACTTTCTGCCCGCAAACGATCTTTTGATTCTGCGCGGCGTTGGCTCATCAAAATGACCGGAGCTTGAATGGCCGCCAAACAGGACAGTATCAAATTCAGGAAAATGAACGGATAAGGATCAAATATCCATCTTTCAACAAGGGCGAGATTGATCCCCATCCAAGTAAAAAGAAATACACCAAATCCAATCAGGAAATACCAGCTGCCGCCATACCGCGCCATGTTGTCGGAAAGGCGGTCACTGAATTTCCGCGCATCATCATAACGGTCTTCTATATTCTCGGCGATCGTATCATGTTCGGCAATGCTTTTGGCCACCTCTTTGTCAAGCGCGGTAAGTTCACCGTGCTCAGCCAAAAGCATGTCCTCCACGTAACGCATGCGATATTTGTCAAGTTCAACCGTACTGATCATCGCATGATGGCTAAGCGTGGGGTGATCGCGCAAGATTATTTCAGTTAACGATGGCCGCAAGCTTCCAAGTGACTGCAAAGACCGCACGGGATAAGGCTTGCCAGAAATTGCACACAACGGCTTCGCATTGCTGCCATTTGAAATTGCTCTAATGTCAGTGGAGTCAGTTTGCGTCATCAGATTGTCCTAGCGTACGCGAATCGCATTATCTGCTTCTTCTGCCATTTGCATGACCTTAGCAAAAATTAATATCTAGGCCGTTTGAGGCGGCTTCAAAGCGCCCTGCTTTTCCAATGTCTCAATCAGCCTCATAACGGCGCGGGCAGGCACTTCCTTCATCTCGCCTGCTTCCAATTTGTCTAAATGAAACGGCCCATATTGCAGGCGTATTAAACGGTTCACCGTGCCCCCAAAATGCATGACGAGTTTGCGGATTTCACGGTTTTTGCCTTCGCGCAAAACCACGCGGTACCAAGAATTAGTGCGCCCGCCCTTATCCTCTTCCTCTTTAAACTCTGCACCACGATAGCGGATGCCCTCTACAGTGATGCCTTGTGCCATAAGATCAATTTCGCGTTCAGTGAACCGCCCACGCATACGCACACGGTAAACGCGCTCTAACGCTGTATCTGGAGACATCATCGCCTGTGCTAATGGCCCGTCAGTGGAAAGCACCAACAGTCCTTCGCTGTTCACATCAAGGCGGCCCACACTCATCAAGCGGGGTAAGTTCGGCTGTGTGAGCGCAGGTAATTCAAAGACTGTAGCACGATTTTGGTGGTCGCGGTTTGTCACCAATACATCAAGTGGCTTATTCAACAGGAACAGACGCGGTAGAGAAGCAAGAGCTGGTGAAACGGTTTTGCCGTCAAGCAAAACTTTGTCTCTGTCTTCAACGGGAGTTGTCGCCAGCGCTAAGGTGCCATTGACTTGAATTCGGCCCTGCTCCACCAGCCGTTCAGCTTCGCGCCGCGAACCAACGCCAGCGCGTTGCAAAAAGACATTGAGCCGCATTAGCCGCCTGTAACCGGTGGGAAAAATGCAACCTCATGTGCCCCATCCAAAGCAGCATCCAGTGATGAATGCTTCTGGTTGATTGCAACTTTCAATGTGCGCAAATCCGCCAAAGCTTCGGCAACCCCCAAATCGTTTGCTGATAGAAATTCGATCAGTGTACGGATGGTTTTGACGTTAGGTGGAATCGAGACTTCGTCTTGTCCTCGACCGATAATTTGCCGCAACCTTGCAAAGTAAAGAATCTTCATTCCTCTTCCACCACATGCCGAAGGCCAGCTTGAAAATAGTCATAGCCCGTGTAGAGCGTAAGGGCTGCCGCAACCCACAGCAAAACAAGGCCAGCATATGTAATCCCCGGCACAATCGCATCTGCCGCCGGCCCAGCAATAAGGAAGCCTATAGCAACCAGCTGCGCTGTTGTTTTCCATTTCGCAATTTGTGTGACAGGAACAGAAACGCGCAATTCCATCAAAAATTCACGCAAACCCGAGACTAACACTTCACGTGCTAAAATAATAATGGCCGCCCACAAATGGCCACCCGATAAAATTCCGTCTGAGGCTAATACTAACAAAACGACAGATACCAAAACCTTATCGGCGATCGGATCAAGCATGCGGCCAAGAGCAGATTGTTGCTTCCAAAGCCGTGCCAAATAGCCATCAAAAAAGTCGGTTATTGCCGCCACAATGTAAATTGCCAGTGCCAGCCAGCGCAAGGCATGGCTATCATACATGAGTAAAGCCGCAAGCACAGGCACAGCCGCAATGCGCCCATAAGTTAGCATATTAGGCCACCACCAGATTTTTTCACCGGGCACGCGGGCCCTCATGGTTTGTTCCGCCATTCACGTCTCCGGATGGAAATGGTCAAAAATTGCTTTCGCCAAGGTTTCACTCACACCATCCACTGCTGCCAAATCAAAAACGTTGGCCCGTGCCACAGCTTTGGCCGAACCAAAGGCGAGGAGCAAGGCCTTCTTGCGCGTGGGGCCGATGCTCGGAACTTCATCTAAAGGATTAATCCCAATGGCCCTGCTGCGCCTTGCCCGGTGCGAACCTATCGCAAAGCGGTGCGCCTCATCGCGCAGACGCTGTATATAATAAAGCACGGGATCTCGCGCTTCCAGCATGAAAGAGCTGCGTCCCGTCATATAGAAATGCTCACGGCCAGCGTCACGGTCTGGCCCCTTGGCTATACCCGCCACAGGAAGATCATGCAGGCCTAAATCATTAAGAATGGTTTTGGCGGCTGATAGCTGCCCTTGCCCACCGTCAATCAAAACCAACTCTGGCCAGTTGTGCGATTCTTCATCCTCTTGCTCATCCGCATGGTCTTTGAGCAGCCGCGTAAAACGCCGTGTGAGCATCTCGCGCATCATGCCAAAATCATCGCCCTTTAGGGCTTCGGCATCCATATTGAATTTGCGGTATTGCCCTTTGATGAAACCCTCTGGCCCAGCCACAACCATGGCCCCCACCGCATGCGCACCCTGGATGTGGCTGTTGTCGTAGATCTCTATGCGATGTGGGCTGGCGGGTAAATCAAAGACCCTGGCCACGCCTTCAAGCAGTTTTTCCTGCGAAGAGGTTTCTGCCATTTTACGGCCATTAGCCTCGCGCGCGTTAAGTGCAGCGTAATCCACCAAAGACTTTTTCTCTCCGCGTTGCGGAACCAAAATCTCAACTTTATGGCCAGCCTGCTGTGTGAAAGCCTCTTCAATCAATGCACGCTCAGCCACCTCATGCGAAAGCAGAATTTGTGAAGGCAATGGTTTGTCGTCATAGAACTGGGTGAGAAAGCTTTCCAAAACCTCGTCGTCCAACATGGTTTTGTCGGCCTTTGGAAAATAAGCCCGCGTGCCCCAATTTTGGCCAGACCGAATGAAAAACACCTGCACACAAAATTGACCGCCTTCATGCGCCAAGCCGAAAATATCCGCCTCGTCCACACCCTGAGGATTAATGCCTTGCGTTTGCGTAACAAAACTTAATGCGTGAATGCGGTCTCGAATGCGCGCAGCATTTTCAAATTCCATTGCCGCAGAAGCCACTTCCATAGACTGCGCCAAATCAGCCTTCACCTCCACGCTTTTGCCCGATAGAAATCCTTCGGCATCTTTGACCAGCCCATCATAGGCGGGTTTTGTGATTAGCCCCACACAGGGCGCCGAACAGCGCTTGATTTGGTGCAATAGGCAAGGCCGCGTGCGATTGTTATAAATGCTATCGTTGCATGAGCGCAGCAGAAACGCCTTTTGCATGGTATTGATGGCGTTGTTGACGGCACCGGCAGATGCAAATGGGCCATAGTAACTGCCTTTGCGGTTGCGTGCGCCGCGATGCTTGGCCAACTGCGCAAAATCATGATCTTTGGCGATAAGAATATAGGGAAAACTCTTGTCATCACGCAAAATAACGTTGAATTTCGGACGCAATTTCTTGATCAAATTGGCTTCCAACAACAGCGCCTCAGCCTCACTCGCGGTCACCACAAATTCCATATTGCAAGTGAGTGAGATCATCAATGCGATGCGGTTGTTATGCCCCTGCCCGCGTGCATAATTGGAAACGCGGTTCTTGAGGTTGCGCGCCTTGCCTACATAAAGGCAATCGCCCTTGTCATCAAACATGCGGTAAACCCCGGGCTTCGACGGAAGCCTCGTGACAAAATCGCGGATGAGATCAGCACCAATCATGGCGGACGAGTCAGACATAACCCTATTTAGGCGCGGCTGGCCAAATTATCCACGTGCCCGTTCAATTTCCACGCCCACACTACGGGCATTGGGAATGATATCAGGCTTTTCAATGCGCACCCGAGCCGCCGCCACGCGTTTGTCTTTCAAACAGGTTTCAGCAAATTTTTCAGCGAGTGTTTCCACCAATTTCACATGGCCCTCTGCCACAATCGCTTCACATTTTTTGACGATAATCTCGTAAGATACCACATGGCTGATATCATCTGGCATCGGAACGTCGTTTTCCTGCACCGAAAGATCGATATTCACCACAATGCGCTGTGGCTTGATTTTTTCCGCATCATGGATGCCAATCAGCGCTAACATGGTAAGGTCACGCACAAATACGTGGCGTATATGGCCTGCCGCACTTGCAACGTGATGAGTGATTTTCGACTTTGTATTCATTCTTTCACCTCAACCACGTCTTTGGTTTGCCATGCCAAGTGCTGCCCGCCATCCAGCGCTATCATCTGCCCCGTAAGGGCCGGTTGTGATAATATAAATTTAGCAGCGGCAGAGATTTCCTGTGGCGACGTCCCGCGACCCAGCAGCGTCAAACTTTCCTGTTTGGCAAATTCTGCATCGCTCATTCGCGCTGAAGGCAAAGCCGGGCCAGGGCCAATTGCGTTCACACGAATGCGCGGGGCTAACGCCTGCGCCAAGGTACGTGTGGCTGTCCACAAACCAGATTTCGAAAGTGTGTAGGAAAAGAAACGCGGATTCAATTTCCACACCCGCTGATCCACGATATTGATAATGTTTCCGTCTGCCCCAGCAGGCAAGGCTTTGGCAAAAGCCTGCGCCAGCATCACGGGTGCGCGCAAATTGATATCCATGTGCCGCTGCCATGACGCAAGCGAAACATCCCCCATCTGATCCAACTCGAATATAGACGCGTTGTTGATCAGTGCCGTCAGCTCACCTAGTTGCCCGGTGGCCGAACTGATCAGTCGTTCTGCAATATCGTCATTGGCTAAATCGCCTTGTACGAGCGCCGCTCGCCTGCCCATAGCACGCACCTGCGCGGCAACCTCCTCCGCGTCATTTACGGATTCATTGTAATGAATGGCAATGTCATGGCCGGCCTCGGCAAGATCAAGCGCCAACTGCCTGCCAATGCGCTTGGCAGCGCCAGTAATGAGGATAGCACCCGCGCTCATGCATCGTCCTTCGGAAGCAGAATAACGTAGTGTTTCTTCACCTTGCGCACCGTTTCCCATGTGCCTTTAAAACCGGCAGGAATGATAAAGGCATCACCCTTCGAAAGCTGCCAGCGCCTTCCATCTTCACGCGTTAGAATTGCTTCTCCTTGAATGAAGTGGCAAAATTCCCATTCGTCATAAGATACGTTCACCGTGCCTTTGTTGCTTTCCCAAATGCCGCAAAGCAGTCGCTCGTCTTCGCCCACAAAATGGTTCCAAGTTTGCGTAACTGTATTGCCCGCAACCTGCTTTTCCCGCGTGGCCTTCATAACTTTCACTTTTGGCGCACCCTCGCCAGTGGTTTTGAGAATGATAATGTCCGTGCTCATATTTCGTTACTTTCAAGGTAGGTCAATAAATCGATTTTGTTAACGGCAAAGTCGCTCGCAATCCAATAGTCTTCCGCGCGTTGTAGCAAGTCACCAATCAATGGCCCTGCCGCATGGCCTTTGCGCAAAAGATCGCTGCCATTCAAGGGAAATTGTGGGGCTTGCCACTGCTCAGCAAAGTGCAACAACTTATTCCACGCACGATCCCCAATTTTTGCCCGCGTCCGCGCAAATGAAAGCTGCACCACATCGCGCCAATGATCCGGGCCAAGGGCATAGAGCAAAGCGCGACGTTCTTTTTCACGCAGCACAGGGCTCAGATTGGGCGCATTCACCAGGGCCGCAATACGCGCTGCCTCTTCATTCGAAAGACGCAAAGGGTCTTTCAATGCGTTTGGTGCCTGAGCCAAAACCACCAGCCGCAAAATCGGATCAGGCGGCAACCTTTTCAACACCCGCCATTCCTCTGTATACGGAAGAATAAGTTTAAGAACACCACACTTTGCCATAACTTGCAGAGTTTCTATGGCTCGCGGCGACGCCAGAAGTTTCATCAATTCTTGGCGGATACGCTCGGTTGAAATCTTTTGCAGCCCTTTGCGCAGGCGTGTGCACGCCGCAAGTCCATCACCGTCAGGCGCGCCTTTGCCATAGGCAGCGTGAAATCTGAAAAAACGCAGAATACGCAAATAATCTTCGGAAATACGCACCGAAGCCTTTCCCACAAATCTAACTTTGTTTCTCAGAATATCCGCATAACCATCTGTATAATCAAAGATTTTTCCGTGACGATCGCAATACATCGCGTTGATTGTAAAATCCCTCCGCGAAGCATCTTCTGCATAACTTTTCGTGAAAATAACTGTCGCATGGCGGCCGTCGGGTTCCACGTCACGGCGCAATGTTGTCACTTCAAAGGCCGCCGCACGGTTCACCACTGTCACTGTGCCATGCTCAATGCCCGTGGGGTGAACACCAAATCCAGCTCCCTTGGCCAGTTGCACAACATCGCGTGGTTCTAACGTTGTGGCCAAATCAACATCAGCTATGGCCACGCCCAAAAGCGCGTTACGCACTGCTCCTCCGGCCACACGCGTTTCGCCACCACCCGTGTTCAACACAGCCAAAACGGCTTGCAAACGCGGTTCATTAAGCCACTTTGCTTTACTTAGATTCAATATTTTACGAATAGATCTGGTCATGCAGGCTCCTTATCATGCCCGCAGTTGCGCCCCAAATATGGCGATCACCGAATTGATAAACATAATAATGCCGTGCCACGCCCTGCCAATCACGTGATCGCCGCTGGCAATTTTCCGGTGACATTAAAAATGACAGCGGCACTTCAAAAACATCATCCACTTCATCACGTTGCAATTTCGGCACAAAGCCAAGTTTCACCACAGCAACAACAGGCGCAACCTGATAGGCGGTGACCGTGAGATAGCTGGGCAAATAACCCAGCACTTGCACATATGACGATGCAAGACCGACCTCTTCATTTGCCTCACGTAAAGCCGCCTGAATAGGCGTTTCACCTTGATCAATGCGCCCACCGGGAAAGGCAATTTGGCCTGCATGTTTTGAAAGCCCTGCATGACGTTGCGTGAGCATGACCATCGGCTCTTCGCGTAAAATAATAGGCACCAGAACAGCTGCAGATTGAGGTGTCACACCGACGGGAATCATTCGCGCTTTGGCATTCAGATCGTCATCACTGTAATCCCAATGGGCCGCAGGACCAGCAAGAAGCCGCATCTTCGCCCGCACCAAAAAATCATCAAAACTGAACATCTGCGGCTTTCTTCATCGGAAAAAACTGCCCAGAAGACCACACGCCGAACCATTCACCTTGAACCGTGCCAAGTTCCACAAGATCGTAAAATAGGGCTCGCGAAATCAAGGCCTGAAGATTGCTTCGCACCAGCACATAGGGTTTCAACCCACCCGTTCCAGCTTCATCGACAAAGCGCAATGGATGATCCAGATCAACCACCACTTCATCGTCAACTTGCGTTTCAAAACAGATGGCTTGCAAAGTGCCCTTACCCTTAACACTCATGCGAATGGCCAAAAACGGCGCGTCATCAACTGAAATGCGGCATTTCTCGACTGGTGTGACAAGATAATACTTCCCGTCATCATCCAGCCGCAATATCGAAGAAAATAGCTTCACCAACGGCATACGGCCAATGGGCGAGTTCATATAATGCCACAAACCATCAGCACTTATGCGCATATCAATATCACCGCAAAACGGTGGATTCCACAGGTGAACCGGGGCTGGGCCTTTAGCCTTGGCCAGTTCGCGGCTCACTTGGCTTAATCCCTTAAGAGGTTCACTCGCAGATGACATGCGAAACATCTATAACGAATTTTGAGTCGCAAACTAGGGTATAGAAATGGCAAAAAAATCAGTCTCAGACATGGATGAAACCAGCGCAAAGCTGAAAGCAGCACAAGGCGCACTGGGCACTGTGGTCTTCGGCCAAGAGGGCGTGATTGATTTGGCACTCATCACCATTCTCGCAGGCGGTCATGGCCTCATCGTGGGCGCACCGGGGTTGGCCAAAACAAAATTAGCAGCAAGCTTGGGCACGGTTTTAGGACTTGACGAAAAGCGCATCCAGTTCACACCTGATCTGATGCCCGGAGACATTCTTGGCAGCGAAATTCTGGAAGATGGCGAAAAGGGCAAGCGCAGCTTTCGCTTCGTGCGTGGGCCGGTTTTCGCACAATTGGTGATGGCTGATGAAATTAACCGCGCCAGTCCGCGCACCCAATCAGCTCTGTTGCAAGCAATGCAAGAACATGAAGTCACCGTCGCTGGTGTGCATCACAAATTGCCCGAACCCTTTCACGTTCTGGCCACGCAAAACCCGATTGAACAAGAAGGCACCTATCCCCTGCCCGAAGCTCAGCTGGATCGGTTTTTAATGCAAATCGACATTTCCTATCCACCCCTTGATGCCGAAAGAAAAATGCTCTTCGCCACCACAGGCAACGCAGAGGAAACGGCAAATCGCGTGTTTACATCTGATCAATTGCAAACCGCGCAGCGCCTAACGCGTGAAGTACCTGTGGGCGAACAAGTCACCAATGCAATTTTGCAAGTTGTACGGGCCGCAAGACCAGGTGGTGATTCCGCCGCTTTTATCAATGACACGGTGGCTTGGGGCCCCTCACCGCGCGCTGCACAAAGCTTGATGCTGTGTTGCAAGGCGAGAGCATTGTTGCAAGGGCGCCTTTCTCCATCAGTCGAAGATGTCATCGCCTTGCTTGAGCCTGTGATGAAACACCGCATGGCTTTAAATTTCGCGGCTCGTGCTGATGGCATTACGGTTGCTTCTGTCATCGCCAAACTCGCGCAGACTTTGGCCTAAGGTGCCGATCAGCGCCCATACTATTGAAGGCAATGCCCGTCGCCTCGGCGATGCCTTGCCGCCCCTTGTGGTGAAGGCTGAGCGTCTTGCCGCAACCATAATGCTTGGCGCACATGGGCTTCGCCGCGCGGGGCCCGGCGAAACCTTTTGGGCTTACCGTGACTATGCGTCAGGCGACCCAACCCAACGCATCGACTGGCGCAAAAGTGCCAAAGCAGATGAAACGCTGATCCGTGAAAATGAATGGGAAGCCGCTAACACCTTGTGGCTTTGGGTTGACGCGAGCCCGCGCATGAATTTCAAATCAGCGCTGGCCAACGAAACAAAGGCGCATCACGCGCAAGTTCTGGGCCTTGCCTTGGCCGCACTTGCCTTGCGCGCGCATGAACGTGTGGGCCTCTTGGGATCAGGCAACCGCGCCAGCTATGGCCGCCATGTGTTGCCCAAACTGGCCTTTGATTTGGCCCAAACCCACGGCAATGAATTACCAAAACCCAACCGCTTGCAACGACGGTCAACACTTTTGCTGGTATCAGATTTTCTGATGGAGTTGGATGAGCTGCAACGCAGCCTCACAACACTGGCCGAAAGCGGCATGCGTGGCCATCTTTTGCAGGTCAACGATGCCGCCGAAGAAACCTTGCCCTATGGCGGGCGCATCGACTTTCTGGGGCTAGATGCAGAGGGCCGTTACCGCGCCAACAAAGTGCAGTCTTTGCGTGGCGAATATGCCGAAGCTTTCATCCAACACCGTCAAAAGGTGAAAGACGCGGCCCGCCGTTTGGGCTTCAGTTTTAATGTCCACCGCACCGACAAACCACTCACTCAGTCCGTTCTTTCCCTCCATCAGGTCATGGGGCCAGCATGAGCAGTTTCATCAATACATTGACATTCGGCACACCTTTGGCACTTTGGGCTTTGCTGGCTCTACCCATCATTTGGTGGCTGCTACGTTCCATTCCGCCACGTCCGCAGGAAATTGCTTTCCCACCTCTGCGTATCCTGATGAAATTGCGCGAAAAAGAAAACACGCCTGATAAAATGCCGTGGTGGCTATTGCTTCTGCGTCTTGCGCTGGCAGCGTTGATCATCCTTGCAGTTTCACACCCATTTCAACAGCACACTCACAATCTGAGTGAAAAAAATGGCCCCCTGTTGCTGGTCATCGATGATGGCTGGGCAGCGGCAAAAGATTGGCGCAAACGCCAAGACGCTGGGCTTGGTCTTCTTGCGGAATCCACTGGCCAAGTCATTTACATAACCGGCACAGCATACCCGCAATCTTTGCAGGCCGAGAATACAACCGATGCAGAAAAGCATCTGCGTGCTCTTTTGCCCTTCGCATTGCCAACTGACCGGATGAAGACGCTTGCAGCCGTCAAATCCCTTTCGCCTGCACCAAAACAAATCGCTTGGCTCGCTGATAACTTGGATGCAAATACGGCAAAGCCATTTGCCAATGCTTTAGCGCAAATCGCAGAACTCCAAATTTTCACGCCCACGGATATTCAGTCGCCGTTAGCTTTAGGAAAGTCAGCGATAGCCAGTGGTGACATTGTAGTTGATGTTTTGAGTGGCCAGGCCCGCTCGCCCGCAACAACAGTGCAAGCCTTAGCAGGCGATGGACATGTGCTGGCTGAAAGCAAACTCGAAATTAAATCATCTGGTGCAACGCAAGTGCGCCTCACCGTGCCCGTTGAACTGCGTGGCACATTACAGGCCCTCACCATAAAAGGTGAAAACCATTCAGGTGCCAAAACTTTGCTTGATGATACATGGCGGCGCAAAACCGTTGCGGTTATGAGCGGGGCTGCAGATAGCAGCAATCAGCCTTTGCTGTCACCCTTGCACTATGTCACTTCGGCATTGGATCAAACCGCCGAATTCTCAAAGCCCGAAAACAGCGCAGACTTGAAGGCGGCATTAGAAGCTGGTCTTTCGATGCTGGTTCTTGCCGACATCGGCAGCCTGTCGCAAGAGGATCATGATACCGTTTCAAGTTGGGTCAACAAAGGCGGTCTGCTTGTGCGCTTTTCAGGCCCGCATTTGGCTGCCGGCGGCGATGATCTTTTGCCCGTGAAACTGCGCGAGGGTGATCGTAACTTGGGTTCTTCTCTCAGCTGGGAAACGCCCCAGACGATCAAACCTTTTGATCCAGAAGGCCCACTGGCAGGCATTGCGGTGGATGGTGATGCAACGGTAACTCGCCAGCTTTTGGCAGATCCTGACGTTGAACTTTCTGCCAAAACCTGGGCCAGCTTAGCGGATGGCACGCCGCTGATTACAAGTGCCAAACATGAAGCGGGACGGATCGTTTTATTTCATGTTACTGCCAATGCCGATTGGTCGAATTTGCCGCTCACCGGAACTTTTGCACAAATTATGCAGCGCTTAGCCGAACTGGCTCCTGCGGCAGGAAATCCATCAGCAACAATCGCCGGCACAACTGTTGAAGGCGATTTCGCGCCACAACTCTTGCTCAATGGTGCAGGCGAATTGGTAAACCCATGGCGCAACGTAAAAAGCATTGCCGCCAAAGATATTATAGCGGCAACGGCAACTGCCGAAACACCTGCGGGCCTTTATGTGCGCGGCACACAGACGCGGGCCGTCAATTTGAAAATCGAAGCCAAAGACTTAGGCCCGATGCCAGCAAGCCTTGGCCTATCTGAAATTAAGCCAGCCGATTTTGTTGATTTTGCCAAGCCACTGTTCATCTGCGCCGCCCTACTCTTCTTGCTCGATAGTATCGCTGCACTTTTCGTAGGCGGCTATTTGCAAAGACGCGGCGCAATAATTGCTATCATTTTTGCTGTTATTTTAGCACAGCCAAATTTTGATCGTGCTTACGCCGCAACCGATGAGCAAGCTATGGCTGCAACCTTACAAACCCATTTGGCCTATGTAAAAACTGGCAATACCGAAATTGACCAAGAAAGTGAGCAAGGCCTCAAAGGACTTGGTGAAATTATCGCTGATCGCACGGCGGCAAGTTTAGGTGATCCACAAGGTTTAGACATCGAAAATGATGAACTGGTTTTTTATCCACTCATTTATTGGCCAGTGACTGAAGATGCCGAAGCGCCCAACGCCAAAGCATTGGAACGCATTTCAACTTATATGAAAAATGGCGGAACAATTTTCTTTGATCTGCGTGATCCGTCCGCAACTTTGGGCGCAGGCGCATCGGGTGAAGCTTTGCGCCGCATCACATCAAAGCTTGATGTGCCACCCTTGGAACCAGTGCCCCCCGAACATGCCCTATCAAAAAGTTTCTATTTGTTAAAAGATTTTCCTGGTCGCTACGAAGGCGGGCCAATGTGGGTGGAAGCGCAAGATAATCCACAATCATCTGGTTTCGACAATGTGTCGGGTGTGATTATCGGTTCAAATGACTACGCCGCCTCATGGGCCATGAACGCCGATGGCCAGCCCCTCTATGCAATGGTTCCCGATGGCCCACGCCAACGTGAGTTGGCGTTGCGCGTGGGCGTGAATGTGGTGATGTATGTGCTCACCGGAAATTACAAAACGGATCAAGTGCACGTGCCAGACATTCTAAAGCGGCTGAGCACACAATGAACGTAACCTTTGCGCCTTTGATCATTTGGCCTTTAATAGGGTTATTCGCAACCTGTGTGTCAGCCCTAACAGCTTACTCATTCTTCAAAAGTGCGCGCGGAACCATTTTGCGTCTGGCTGTTGGCGCATTGCTGCTGGCTGCACTTACAAATCCCATCATCCATCAAGACGAAGTTGAAAAGCTTACGGATATTGCGGTTTTAGTGATTGATCGCACGGCCAGCCAAACCATCGGCAACCGCAAACAGCAAACCGACGATGCTGTGGCCGCCCTGCAAAAAACCATCGCAAGTTTACCCAACACTGAATTGCGTATAGCCACCGTAACTTCAGATGCGGTTGGAAGCGTTGGTGGTACAAGAGCCTTCGCAGCACTCACCCGCGCCGTCGGTGATATTCCGCAAAGTCGTTTTGCTGGTGCAGTGATGTTAACCGATGGACAAGTTCATGATGCCCCGAAGCCAAACGAATTGGCGGCTTTGCGCGGGCCCATTCACGCCATCTTAACCGGCAGCAGAAAAGACAGTGATCGCAGATTAGTGATTGATCACGCACCCGAATTCACACTTGTGGGCAAAACCGCCAAAATTGGTTTCCACGTTGAAGATCAAGGTGGAACTGGTTCTGAAATTCCGCTGACTATTGAACAGGCAGGCCAAGATGCCATGCGTCTTACTGTAAAGCCTGATGCCGCCGCCGAAGTGGAAGTGCCAATCACCCATGCAGGTAAAAACTTTATCGCCCTAAAAGCTGAAGTGCGGCCCGGTGAATTGACCCCTGCAAACAATACCAACATCGCCACCATAAATGGCATTCGAGACCGCCTGCGCGTGTTGCTGGTTTCAGGCCAACCCAATGCAGGTGAGCGCACGTGGCGAAACCTGCTCAAAGCCGACACAGCTGTTGATCTTGTTCATTTCACCATTTTGCGCCCGCCTGAAAAACAAGATGGCACGCCGTTGAACGAACTCTCATTGATTGCTTTTCCCACCAAGGAGCTGTTCGTTGATAAGTTAGATCAGTTTGATTTGGTGATTTTTGATCGCTACCAACGCGAAGTGATTTTGCCTGATGAATACATTGCCAACATCGCAGACTATGTGCGCAAAGGTGGCGCACTATTAGTTGCTTCCGGCCCAGATTACGCCCAGGCCGACGGTTTGGCATCTTCACCCCTTTCAGATATTCTGCCAGCCTTACCGACGGGCGAAATAACTGAAACACCATTCAAGCCCAAACTATCAGAGGTGGGTGAGCGTCATCCGGTAACCCAAAGTTTAAAAGGCGCAAGCCGTGACGCGCCAACTTGGGGCAAATGGTTTCGCATAATTGATGCAACGGTCAGCGCTGATCCATCGACACAAGTGCTTCTGGAAGGGCCCAATGCCAAACCACTGCTTGTGCTACGGCATGTTGAGCAGGGCCGCGTTGCGCAAATCTTGTCGGATCAAGGTTGGCTCTGGGCGCGTGGTTTTGATGGCGGCGGGCCGGAAGCGGATTTACAAAAGCGCATGGCCCACTGGTTGATGAAGGAACCAGAGTTGGAAGAAGAGCGCCTCACCGTGCATCAATCCGCAACAGACATTATCGTGGATCGCTTTGGCCTTCGCGATGATTACGCAAATGTGGATGCCGTTTCTCCCAGCGGTGCCACATCCAAACTCCCGTTATTAAAAGTCGGCCCCGGCCATTTCCAAGGACATTTAAAAACCCAAGATTTAGGTCTATATCTGCTGCGTGATGGCATACTGGAAACGATTATCACCACCGGAAGTGGCGACGTTCAAGAGTTTAGCGATCTTGTCGCCACCGCAAAGAATGTTGACCCCGCAACCAAGGCAACTGGCGGCGGTGTTTTTTGGGCTGAAGATGGAATTCCGTCCATTTCAATGCAATCGGGCAATGCTACTTTTGCGGGTGCAGGCTGGCTGAATTTACGTGCCAACAATCAAACCCGCACCATCGCCATTCACGAATGGGCCTTATCATCAAGTTTGCTCGCACTTGCCGCTTTGTTGCTGGGTGCAGCCCTCATGTGGCGGCGTGAAGGGCGTTAAGTTCACGCCAGCGCCATTGCGCCAACATCAATCCATGAGCTTTCGTCAAAGCCCCAACTTGTAGTTCAAGATAAAGCAACCGTTTGGCGTCAACGGGCCCTGGAACTTCAATCTGTCCTTCTGGAACTTGCCTAAAACCAACGCGACCATAATAAGGCGGATCGCCAATGAGAATGATCAAATGGTGGCCAAGGGCGCTGGCCCGCGCAATGCCTTCATGCATCAAGGCGCGACCAATGCCAATGTTTTGCCGCTGAGGATGCACCACGAGCGGCCCCAGCAGAAGCGCGGGTGTGCCAACACTCCCAATGCAAAGCGGCCAAAAGCTGACAGCACCCACAACGCCCAGTTCCGCCTGACGGATAACAAGCGAAAGACCATGTGCAGGCGCACTTCCCTCACGCAACCGATAAGACGTCTTGGTGCGCCGAGACAGGCCGAAAGTAAGATCAAGAAGGTTTTCTATCTGTGCGTCATCTGCCGCCGTTTGAGCAGTGGGAGCCAGCGAAATCGCCATTATTCACTCCAATGATCTGAAATGAGTGCGCCATAACACACCTCGTTGATCCGCCGCATTGAGCCGGGTTTCACATCAAAGGGCAAAGCATCAATGGCAAAGAATTCAGCCGCGCTGATTTCAATGTTAGGCTTGAATATATCTTGCTTGAACTGGCGCAGCACAAAGCAAGCCACATGATCACCCGGAAAAACGTTTTCATTAGAAAACATGCCGTGAAATATGAGTTCTTGAAGCGGCAGAACGGCTGCTTCTTCCTTCAGTTCGCGAATGGCTGCTTGGCGCAGCGTCTCGCCATGATCAACGCCGCCACCCGGCAAAGTCCAGCCGTTCACATAAGTGGGTCTAACCAGCAGCACGCGGTTTTGGGAATCAATCACCAAAACCCGCGCACCCAAGGTTTTACCACGGGTAAGGCGCGAATAACGTTGGAACAACCAATCCGGCAGTTTTCTCATCTTATTTCCGCTGCCCCTTGCCAAGCTTTCGCCACTCATTCATTTAAGACTGATTCCGCAATGAAAGAAATGGTCTATGGCGCAAGTAACAGTTCGGCCCGTTCTGAACAAGCAAGACCAGATTGAGTTTCTGAAAGTGCCCTTCCCCATTTATGCGGCTGATAAGGCTTGGGTGGCGCCACTGTTTTTGGAACGACTTGAACACTTAAGCGAGAAAAAGAACCCGTATTTCCAACATGCCAAGGCACAACTGTTCATCGCTGAACAAAACGGCAAGGCCGTGGGCCGCATCTCCGCACAAGTCGATCAATTGCATCAAGATCGCTACAAAGATGCGTGTGGCCAATTTGGTTTTCTGGAAGCGCAGAATGATCCAGCCATTTTCACTGCTTTGTTTAAAACAGCTGAGGATTGGCTGCGCGCACGAGGCATGAAAAAAGCTCTTGGTCCGTTTTCATTTTCAATCAATGATGAGATCGGTTTACTTATTGATGGCTTTGAAACCATTCCAAACATGATGATGGGCCATGCAACACGCTATTATCAAAACCGTGTTGAAGAACAGGGTTACACCAAAGCCAAAGATGTTTTGGCTTATGAGTTTGACAATCTTAAAGGCCTGCCACCCACGATGCGAAAAATGGTTGACCGGATGATGCTATCGGGTGATCTAACCGTGCGCCCCCTCAATAAGAAAAACATGTCCACAGAAATTGATATCATCATGGATATCTTTAACGATGCTTGGGCAGATAACTGGAACTTTGTTCCATTCACCCGCGCCGAGGTCAACAACCTTGCGAACCTCTTCAAAATGCTGCTGGATGCCAAAGCCGTTCAATTTGCCTATTGGAAAGGTCAACCCGCTGCCTTCTGCCTTGCCATTGCCAATATCAACGAGTGGTTCCAAGGGCTGGATGGCAGAATTTTGCCATTTGGATGGGCCAAACTTATACCACGTGTACTCAGTGGCAAATCCCGCTCCGTGCGCGTGCCGTTGATGGGCGTGAAAAAGCAATTCCAAGATGGTGCAATAGGCGCAGGCTTGGCTCTTGCTGCCATCCGCGCATCCTCAGACCACGTGATCAGCAAAGGTGTGACACATGGGGAATACTCATGGATATTGGAAGATAATATGCGCGTGCGCCATATATTGGAAAGCATGGGCAGCCGCGTCTATAAAACTTACCGCATTTATGAAAAGACCTTGTGACTTTTACCCTCGCACATTTTTCAGACCTACACCTTGGCCCTTTGCCACGCGGAGCGGCCTTTCATGATTTTAGGCCCAAGCGATTGTTGGGTGCACTTTCGTGGCATTATCGCCGCAAAAAATTGCATCACCCCGAAATTGTTGAGGCCTTGTTGCGCGACATTCACGTGAGCTCACCTGATCATGTGGCGTTCACAGGAGATGCCGCCAATATCTCAAGCCCACTAGAGTTTCCGATGTTGCGTAAGTGGATGGACAGGCTGGGGGCACCTGATTGGCTGTCATACACCCCCGGAAATCACGATGCCTATGTGCAAGTTGCCTATGAAAAGAGCCTCAAGTTCTTTGAACCTTTCATGACCAGCGACAGACGAGAAGATAGCGGATTTCCCTTCGTGCGCCTGCGCCGCAATGTGGCGCTGATTGGTCTGAACAGCGCTTTGCCCCGCAGCTTTCACAGCGCTCAAGGAAAACTCGGCCGAGGGCAGAGAGAGCGCTTGCGGCAGCGCCTTGCAGAATTGCGCGGCAAGGGCTTTTATCGCGTGGTGATGATTCACCATCCGCCTGCCCCCGGCCTCGCCACTCAATACCGCAGCTTAATTGATGCGGCGGAATTAAAATCCATTCTGTGTGAACAGCAGGTTGAACTTGTGATCTATGGTCACAATCACCGCCGTGAATTGCATTGGTTGCAAGAAGCAGATGCACCTGTGCCCGCAATTGCAGTTCCGTCGGCCAGCATGGCTGAAACAGGTGAACATCCCGCCGAATGGAACACCTATGAAATCACCCGCGCAGGCGGCCGGTGGCAAACACAGATAAAAATTCGGCGCTGGAACGGCGAACAGAAAACCTTCGAGCCAGCAGAAGCCTTCACCTTGGAGCGAGCCGCATGACATTGCTGGCCAAACAGCTTTCGCGCATGATCTTCATCCGCTTCAGTGTGATCTTGTTGGGGCTTTCAGCCTTTGTCCTCACACTCGAAGTTGTGGGCTTCTTGACCGAGATTTTGAAAATAAATAGCAACGCGCTCTATGCGGTCGGCCTCTATTGCCTCGCACGGTTGCCTGGCATTCTCACGCTGTTTTTACCAACGAGTTTATTGTTGTCACTTTTGTTGGCGATCACCGAGCTGTCCTATCGCAATGAGCTCACCGCAATTTGGGCCACCGGCATTTCACCGGCCCGCCTGATCATAAAACTTTTACCTCTCGCTCTCGGAATCGGCATATTGCAATTTGTATTTATGAACTGGGGTATACCTGCGGCTGCGCCGTTACTTCACGGTTGGGGCATTGGTGACTATGCCACGCGCAAATTTACAACGGCCGAAAACGAACCTGTATGGATCCGCATTGGCAACGACATCATGCGCGCCGGGCGGGCCACCGCAGATGGCGGCACTTTGTTTGATCTCATTCTTTTCCGAAGGGAAGCCACCGGCCAGTTACGCGCGCAGGTTTTCGCAGACAAAGCGCTGCAATCGAATGGCCATTGGCTTTTGAGTAACGTCACCACCTATTATGCTTCTGGAGCAGCGCCTAAACGTGAAGACCAAGCCGTTTATGATGGTCCGATGCGGCTTGCCAATAAAAAATTGCCCTCCCCAGAAGAAATGAGCTTGGGTGATCTTTCCACTTATATAACAAACAACGGCTTTGGGGTGCGCCCTGCTTATGTTTATCAAACCTATTGGTTGAAGCGCCTGACACCCATTTTTGTTGCCATTGTAATGCTCACCCTGTGCGTGCCACTGGGCACGAATTTTAGACGCGGCGGCGGCCTAGGCCTTATTTTCGTTGCAGGTGTGGGCCTTGGTTTTGCTTATTTCGTAGGCGATGGCGTTGCCATGACACTAGGTGAAACCGGCGCCATCTCTCCTTGGCTTGCGGCTTGGGGACCAATCCTCATCTTTGCCGCCATTGCAGTTAGCCTATTGGCGCGCACCGACCACGTCTGACCACTGCCTCTAATTCGCAACCGACTCTTTGAAACTTGCGATGATGCGGTCAATCTCTTCGACTGTATGTGCAGCTGAAACGGAACAGCGCAGCAAACACAAGCGATTTGGCGTTCCCGGTGGCACGGCCATGTTCACATAAACTCCGGCCTTAAAAAGTGCATCCCATTTCGTCACGGTGGTCAATTCATCTGCCATTTTGACGGCGATAACAGGGCTAACAACGTCACTCCCCATGTCAAGGCCAAGCGCTTTAAGGCCACTGTAAAGCCGTTCAGAATTTGCCCACAATCGGCTGCGACGTTCCGGTTCTGCAATTAAAATCTTCAGCGCCTCAATCGAAGTTGCAACTGATGAAGGCGAAGCAGAAGCCGTGAACATATAAGGCCGCATGGCGTAACGAAGCGTTTCAAACAGCGGATGGTTGGAAGCCCCAAAGCCACCAATCGCACCAATGCTTTTAGAAAATGTGCCTATAACAAAATCAACGTCGTTCTCAAGGCCCAGTTCATCACCCAACCCGCGCCCATGGGGGCCCAGCACGCCAAACGAATGGGCATCATCAACGCATAGCTGGAATTGATGCTTCTTTTTTAGTGCTACGAAGTCCGCCAGCGGTGCCCGGTCACCCAGCATCGAATAAATGCCTTCAAGCACCACCAATTTGCCGCCGCCATCGTCTTCAGCCCGGGCCATACGCTTATCAAGATCGGCCGCATCATTGTGCCTAAACCGCACCAGCTTAGCGCCAGATAACGTGCAGCCATCATAAATTGAAGAATGTGAATCCGCATCAAGATAGATCGTATCTTTTGGCCCAGCTAAGCCAGACAACATGCCTAAATTGGCCTGATAACCCGTAGTGAACACAATACAGTGTTTCAGCTTCAAGAACTTTGCCAGTTCGCGTTCTAACTCACCGTGCATGGCGAAAGTGCCATTGGCAATGCGTGAACCTGTAGTGCCTGTGCCAAATTCATCCAAAGCTTTTTTGCCCGCAGCAATACAGCGCGGATCGAAGGTAATGCCCATATAATTATTTGTACCAGCAAGGATGATTTCGCGGTTACCAACAACGGCGCGCGTCGGCGAAATCATTTGATCATTGGTAACGCCCAATCCATTGATGCCAAGCGCCACCATGCGCTGCACCCGTTCAAACACACCGCGATGCTTTTCAAGTAGATCGACCATCATTAAGCTTTCATCAAACGGGATTGCACATAAGCCGCAAGCTCACCAATCGTGCGGATGTTGGCAACCGCATTCATTGGAATCTCAATATCGAAATGGTCTTCAACTTCCATGATAAAATCAAGAACACCCACTGAATCAATGTTCAGTTCGGCCGGAATATCCGTACTTTCCACGAGAGGTTTATCATCAGGATTGAAGGGCTTAAGCAAATTCACAAGTATGGGAACAATATCATAAATCTCGGTCATGCGAGGCTTCTAACCTGTTCCTTTTGCGGCGGCAACCAACCTTGTTGTTGATACCATGCGAGGGTTTGTGCGAATCCTTCTTGAAGTTTTATGGGCTTTGCAATAGGCCACAGCCGGTCATTTACAACCCAATCATTGTGGTAAATTTTTGCAATGTCTTGGCGTGTT
>JAYVOQ010000132.1:0-14916 GCA_043757845.1 Hyphomicrobiales bacterium
GCCACCCTGCATATTGAGCAGCTTTTCAAGGTAACGCTTCTCAATATCAGTAAGGCTGCTCATGCCGCACCCTTGGTCTTTGTCATCTTAGTGTAAAGCTCAAACAGCTTTTCTAGCCGCTCCGTGTCGTTCTTGAACCGGCGGCCGATGTAGACGCGCTCCAGCACTTCGTCGTTGCGTTCGTGGGCAGCGCGGAGATCACCCGGCATCGCCTCCGGGTCATAGAGGTCAGCAATCGTGGCTGGAAAATGCGCCTCGCGGGCCAAAAGAATATCTTCAGCACACCGCGTAAGATCGGCCTTGTTCTTTTCGGTGAGCGGCGGAATGGGGAACGTGTTCCAGCCAAGGGTGTTGGAATAAGAATAGTCGGAACGAAGCCTGCCGCAAATCGTTGCTATCCAAGCCAAATGTAACTTTGATGCAATTATTGCCAATGACCATAGCGGCTGTTCCGCTCTTTAGGGAATTTATTAAATTGTGAGTAAAAACGATCACTATTCAGTAGGTTATCGAGCCTGAAAGCCAGGCCAACTACCCAAAACGGGCAATTGCCCTGATATTTTCCCTGTTAGCAGGGAGTTTTATGCTGAGACGGGTTCGCCTCAGACTGCGGCCACCGCCAATTTTCCCTTTGATTATGCTTCAGCTTTCCGGCCTTGCGCTGCCACCACTTGCTCAGCCGCACGACCCACCAGTTCTGCCATGTGATCGAAAGCGAACGTGAAAGTACCAACCCCTGCCGTGGCAGAACGAAGTTCAACAATGAGTGAACTCAGTTCGGATTCCGGCATATAGGCCTTCACGGTGTCCCAAGCTTGCCAATCTGTTCTGCCGTCAAAGCCCAGCAACTGGCCGCGATGGCTTGTTACAATCTGGTTCACGCGGGCTGTTGCATCGTTTGGAACATGAATTTCTACGGCTGATATCGGTTCAAGCAAGAGAGGTTGACACTCCGGCATGGCTTCAACCATCGCCGTGCGTGCGGCCATTTTGAAGGCCATTTCTGAACTATCAACATCATGATAAGAGCCATCAGAAAGATTGACGGCAAAGTCGACAACTTCAAAGCCTAAGGGCCCTCGCTGCAACCATTCGCGTATGCCTTGTTCAACGGCAGGGATATATTGTTTGGGCACTGATCCGCCCACCACTGTGTCACTGAACACAAAGCCTTGCCCACGCGGCAGCGGACTGATTTCAACAATCACGTCACCGTATTGGCCATGGCCACCGGATTGCTTCTTGTGCCGCCCGCGCAACTGCTTGGATTTCTTGATGGTTTCTTTATAGGCAATGCGGCGTGGTGCAGTGACCGCTTGCAAACCGAATTTGTTTTGGAGTTTCTCAAGCACCACGCGAATATGGATTTCGCCTTGCCCCCACAAAACCATTTCATGCGTGGCTTCGCTGTGGTGCAATGCAAGTGATGGATCTTCTTCAATGAGTTTAGTGAGTGCGCTGGCAAGCTTCACTTCATCGTTTCTCTCACTCACTGAAATAGCTTTGCCGAAAACGCCTGGGGGGCTGGCGTGATTGATGAGTTGCGGTGTGGAACCCTTGGTGGTGGATATGGTTTCGCCAGTTGCCATGTTTTCCAGCCGGCCCAAGGCAACAGTATCGCCAGCAATCGCGTTGGGAACTTTATGTTGGGCTTGCCCCAACAAAGTGAAAACTCCACCAACGCGTGCTTCTTGTGCTGCACCGCCATAGACCATGGCCCCATCGGTAAGTTCATTGCTGAGAATACGCGCGAGTGAAAGTTTGCCACCGCGTTCTGTGTGCATGGTTTTAAGGATGAGTGCTGTTACCGCACTTGCAGCTTTTAGGCCAAGACGCGCCGCCGTTTGCGTGATGTCTGGCGCTTCATGGCGCAGCGCCTTTAACAAGCGGCCAATGCCATTGCCATGTTCTGCTGAACCGAAAAGCACAGGCGTGATGACGCCATCGGCAAGTTCCTGTGCTAGGTCTTGGAACACGCGGTCCCGAGGGGGTTCAAGGTCGCTGAGCAGTGCCTCCATCATTGCGTCATCATGGTCGGCCAGTTTTTCAAGCATGGCGAAGCGTTCCATTTTTTCGCTCTCGCGCAAGTCTACAGGCATGGCGATAACTTCGCTTCCGGCTTGCTCGCGGTAAACAAAGGCGCGTTCCAATGCTAAATCGACGAAGCCTGAAACATTGCCCCCGCTCCAAATTGGAATTTGCCGTAAAACCAAGGGCACTGAACTGGCTGGTTGAAGCCAACGCAGAACTTCATGTGGGCGAGAGGTTGACTTGTCGACCTTGTTGACAAAAAGCATTCTCGGGATTTGTAACTCATCCAGTTGCTTCAAGATGAGTTGCAGTGCCGGCGCTTTCTTCTCATCGGCTTCGCACACCACGATTGCTGCATCACAGCCTGCCAAAGCACCTTTGGTGTCTTGGGCAAACTCAATGGAGCCAGGGCAGTCGACGAAAGTGAAACTGTCGCCCATGAAGTGCGTGGTGGCGACGTTGAGTTCGACAGTCATGCCATGGGCGCGGGCTTCGGTTGAGCCATCACCAACTGTGGATTTGCTAGAGACTTTGCCTTGGCGCGGAACCGCACCAGTGCGGTGGAGCAGGGCCTCGAGTAACGTTGTTTTGCCGCTTTGATAGGGGCCCACCAGTGCAATGCACCGTGTGCCCGTCGATCTTCTGCTTGTTGTTGCATCCATGATCTAGCCTCCCGTGGTTACGTTCACGTAACGCGTGCCGCCAGTGGCTTTGAACCATTGTGAGGCGGCTCGTTAGCAGGGACATGCTTGCGCCAAATTCACGCTTGCGCAAGAGCGTATTTTTTATGTGAATAGATTGTCAGCTGAACTCAGCGCTTGTTCTTGTAATAAACGTCCAAGAAGACAGCCAGCATCAGTACGGCCCCTTTGATCACAAATTGCCAACCAATATCGATGCCCACAATCGACATGCCGTTGTTCATCACGCCAATGATAAAGGCGCCGATCACAGCACCCGTGACCTTGCCCACACCGCCTGTAACCGCAGCGCCGCCGATGAAGCAGGCGGCAATCACGTCCAACTCCAGTCCTTGACCTGCTTTGGGTGTGGCCACGTTCAGACGGGCCGCATAAATCATGCCGCCAAGCGCCGAAAGGGTGCCCATAATGGTGAAGATCTGAAAGGTCAGGCGTTCGGTATTGATGCCGGAAAGTTTCGTGGCTTTCTCGTTGCCGCCCAGCGCATAAATCCTGCGGCCGAACGTCGTACGCATGGTGATAAAAATGAATAACGAAATCAATATCCCCATCACCACTAACACATTAGGCAAACCACGGTAATAAGCCATCAACCAGCAGAAACCGATAAACGCCACCGCGATCAGTGTATTGCGACACCAAAAGATTTCAACCGGCTCTTCGGCAAGGCCGTGAGCCATTTGGGCGCGACGGTTGCGAACATTAAAGTAAATCATCGTTGCCGTGATCAGTATGCCAATAACAACCGCCAGCACGTTGAACGGCCCGCCTGCGACGGTGACGTTTAAAATATCTGGCACATAGCCATTCGAAAGGCCTTGGAAGAGGGTGGGGAAGGGGCCAACCGAAGAACCACCCAGAACCTGCAACTCTAGCCCACGGAAAATGAGCATGCCTGCGAGTGTGACGATAAAAGCGGGGATTTTATAATAGGCAACGAAATAACCCTGCACCGCGCCAATGGCAGCGCCCAGTGCGAGACATATGACGGCCGTCGAAATAGCATCAAATTTAAACGGCAAATTGGCATCTTTGAAGAAGGGCACAGTGCCCGTCATCAACAAAGCGGCAACACCGCCAATGAAACCTGAAACAGTACCCACCGAAAGATCAATATGGCCTGCAATAATCACCAGCAACATACCAAGTGCCATCACGATGATGTAGGAATTCTGCAAGATGATGTTGGTGAGGTTGACGGGCATGAACAGCGTGCCCTGCGTGGTGAACTGGAAGAACACCATGATGGAAATCAACGCGATCAACAGCACATAGTCACGCAAATGCGCTTTAATGAAGTTGACGACGCTGGGGATTTCGCTGGAATTGGTGGGCGTGGCAGGCGTTGTCATTCTCAATGTTCCCAGGATTTCATAATGGTGCGCATGATGTTTTCTTGGCTGGCTTCAGCAGTTTTCATCTCGCCCACAAAACGGCCTTCGTTCATCACATAAATACGGTCAGTGATGCCCAGCAGTTCGGGCATTTCGGAAGAGATCACGATAACGGCTTTGCCAGCCTCTGCCAGCTTATTGATGATGCCATAGATTTCAAATTTTGCGCCAACGTCAATGCCGCGCGTCGGTTCATCTAAAATCAAAACATCAGGGCCAGAGAACAGCCATTTCGACAGAACAACTTTCTGTTGATTGCCACCGGAAAGATTGACAGTGGTTTGATAGACGGATGAACAGCGGATGGCGAGGTCGCGGCGATAACGGTTGGCCACGCTCAGCTCTTCTATGTCATTCACAACGCCGCGCGTGGCAACGCCGCTTAAGTTTGCAAGTGTCACATTGTGCTTGATGTGATCGATGAGTATCAGGCCATAGGTTTTGCGGTCTTCGGTGGCATAGGCAAGGCCTGCGTTCATGGCCTTTGGAATGGTTGAAACATCAACTGCTTTGCCGCGCATCTTCACATCGCCGGAAATTTTCTGACCGTAAGCGCGCCCGAACAATGACATGGCAAATTCTGTGCGGCCTGCGCCCATAAGGCCAGCAATACCCACCACTTCGCCAGCCTTCACATTCAAGCTGACGTTCTTGATGATATGTTTTTCACCATGTTGGGGGTGGTATGCGTTCCAGTTGCTCACTTCCAGCATCGTCTCGCCGATATTGGATTTACGCGGCGGATAGCGCTCTGACAATTCGCGGCCCACCATGGCTTTGATGATGCGGTCTTCGCTGACTTTTGCCGTGTGCGTATCTAATGTGTCCACCGTTTTGCCATCGCGGATCACCGTGATGCGGTCTGCCACTTTCATCACTTCATTGAGTTTGTGGGTGATGAGAATGGATGAGATGCCTTGGGCTTTGAAGCCTTTGAGGAGTTCCAGCAGTGCATTTGAATCGGTTTCGTTTAACGATGACGTCGGCTCATCGAGAATGAGCAGCTTCACTGATTTGTTCAGCGCCTTGGCAATTTCTACAAGCTGCTGTTTGCCCGTGCCCAGATTGGTGATCAGCGTGTTGGGATGTTCTTTCAGCCCCACCTTATCAAGCAAGGTTTTGGTGCGAGTGATGGCTTCAAACCAATTGATTACACCATGCTTGGCTGTCTCGTGGCCCAGAAAAATGTTTTCAGCAATTGAGAGCAGGGGCACCAGCGCCAGTTCTTGATGGATGATGATGATGCCGGTGTTTTCGCTATCGGCAATGGTGTGGAATTTCCGGGCAACACCTTCATACAAAATGTTGCCTTCAAATGTGCCTGCTGGATAAACGCCTGACAGCACTTTCATCAATGTTGATTTACCAGCGCCATTCTCGCCCACAACCGCGTGGATCTCGCCCGGAAGCACGCTTAAATTCACATCGGTCAAAGCCTTCACACCGGGGAAGGTTTTGGTAATGTTCTGCATTTCAAGAATCGGCTGCATGGCCTTGCTTAATATTCCCTCAAATTGCTGCATTAATGCAGTTCTTATGCGATCACAGAATAGTCAAAAAAACAGGCCCCGCAAGTGAACTTGCGAGGCCCTGCATATTAATTCTGCTTACTTCAGTTTGTCAGCAGCAATATAGCCTGAGTCAACCAACAGTTTTTGGATGTCATCCTTGCCAACAGCAACGGGGATCAACAGGTTTGATGGAACTACCTTCACGCCATTGTTGTAAGTTTTGGTGTCGTTGATGACAGGGTCTTTGCTTTGCATGACGGTATCAACCATCGTGGCGGTGGTTTTAGCCAGAACGCGCGTGTCCTTAAAAACGGTTGAGTATTGTTCGCCAGCCATCATCGCTTTGACCGATGGCACTTCGGCGTCTTGGCCCGTTACGATTGGGAAGTCTTTGCCTGGTGCATAGCCCACGCCCTTGAGCGAGGAGATGATGCCGCGTGACAAACCATCATAGGGAGAGAGAACACCTTGGACCTTTTCCTTGGTATAAGACTTGGACAAAAGGTTATCCATACGGGCTTGTGCAACAGCACCGTCCCAACGCAGTGTGCCAACTTTTTCCATGCCCATTTGGCCTGAAACCACGTTGATCGCTTTTGAATCGATCAGTGGTTGCAGAACTGACATAGCGCCATTGTAGAAATAACCGGCGTTAGTGTCGTCTGGCGAACCGCCAAACAATTCTACGTTCCATGGCTTAACACTGGGGAAGCGTTCCTTGAGGCCAGCAACCAATGAGTTGGCCTGCAATACGCCAACGCCAAAGTTGTCGAATGTTGTGTAAAAGTCAACGTTGCCCGTCTTGGTGATCAAGCGATCATATGAGATCACCTTCACGCCCTTGTCATGGGCCTTCTGAAGAATATCCGACAACGTAGAGCCATCAATGGCGGCGATGATCAAAACCTTGGCACCCTTGGTGACCAAGTTTTCGATCTGGGCAAGCTGGTTTGGAATATCGTCTTCAGCATATTGCAGATCAGTATCGTAACCCATGGCGGTGAATTCCTTCACCATAGATTCGCCGTCTGAAATCCAGCGTGTGGATGATTTGGTAGGCATTGAAATGCCAACCAAGCCTTTGCCAGCGGCCGTGGCCAGTGTTGCTGTGGCCATGCCAACAGCGGCGGCCACGGATGTGGCCAAGAAGTGTCTACGGTTTAACATGAAGTTCCTCCCTAAGATGATAATGCGGCATGGCTCATCATTGCTTGCCTTGCTCGCGTGGCCGAACCATAATCAGAAGTTTAACGGTGTCAAGATTTGTATGACAAATAAAACCCAACATTTGATCAAACATCGTGCGGGTGGGCGAAAGCCAGCACGCAATTTAAATGCTGAGATTGCATTCAAGATTGGAGAGCGCATTTGCAGCGGTGAATTTGCGCCGGGTGCTGCGCTGCCAAACGAGGCAGAGTGGGGCAACATATTTGGTGCCAGCCGCACCGCCATTCGCGAGGGCATGAAGATTTTGCAGGCCAAAGGTCTGATTATTTCGCGGCCAAAGATTGGTTCACGCGTAGCACCGCGTGAGAGTTGGAACCTTTTGGATAAAGATGTTTTCGCTTGGCATGGTGCAGCGGTGGGGCGCAAAGCCTTCATAGCCACCACGCAAGAGTTCCGACGCCATATTGAACCCGGTATTGCGGAACTGGCTGCGATCAAGCGATCAACACTGCAAGTTGAAGCCATGGGCAAACGCCTTGCTGAGATGCGAAATGCCAACACCTTTGAAGCCATTGTGGAGGCGGACGTGGCTTTTCACCGGGAGCTTTTAAACGCGGCAAACAATGAGTTACTTAATCCTTTTACGGTTTTAATTGAACAGACTTTAAGTTCGCTATTTGAATTTACCACGCAAGCCAATCCCAAATATCGCCAAGCCGTGCACTTGCATGAGCGGATTTGGAAAGCGGTGAAGGATCAAGACCCAGAGGCCGCGCGCAAAGCCATGCAGGCGCTAATCGCCGATACGGATATGGTGATTAAGGGTGGCAAGGGGCGCAAATAACTGCGACTTGATTAATCCGCCGCCTCGTCAAACAACCTATCAAACTCGATGTTGTATTTCTGTGCCATCGCCACATTGTTCCACACCACAATAGCATTCTCGGCGTTGCGTTCTGCGGCGGCAAAGGAATAGTTGAATGAGCCTGTTTCTACATGCTTGCCGTCCACCACAATGAATTTGTCATGCATGATAGGATAGCGCGCATCGGCTTTCACATCCACGCCGCAAGCCACCAGATAGTCGCGCTTGGAACTGCCCTTATTATGCGGATTGGATTTGGCATCCAACACCGCTGAAACTGCCAGCCCGCGCGCATTGGCACGGCATAAGGCATCAGCGATGGGTTTCGAAGTCATTTGATAAGCTGCAATGAAAACGGAAATTTCAGCTGCATCAATCACTTTCATCACCAGCCGCTCAGCCGAGCGCTGTGGCAACGGCGCAAAAGCAATCTCGATTTGTCCATCATTTGGCACGCGTGAGAGGCGTGTTTGAATGGCATTGGTGGCAATGTCGATAGCCGCCGTGGTCATGGCATCTGCAACTGGATGCTGCGCCGTTTTCTTGCCAGCCGTTGCCGGCAGGGAGGCGATAAAACTGAGGCAAATGGTGGCCATACGGAATCGGAACATCATGGCAACGAATTTGACGGCAGTGCATTAACGAAGAGTTAAATTGAAATCGTTTGAGTAACGCCTCAGGTGTCATCCCCGCAACATGTGCTGGGATGACAGCTGATCTTGAAGTTAGGGTTGGGTGCCGAATGGCTTCCATGTTATACCACCGTCGTGACTTTCGAGCACGGTGTTGTTCTGTGTGGTTAAAGCCAGCCACGCGTTATCAGTACTGTTGATAGCCATGTGCAAGGGAATTGCATCGCCAAAACTATTGGACAGCGATTTCCAGATCGTTGCATCGTTCTCTTCGGCACGCAGCAATCCCTTGCCAAGCACAAAAGTGTAAAGTTCACCCTGGGGCCCGGTGCGTATCATGCTGACAACTTCACTGGCAAAGGCGAGAGGCTTCCAACTGCCCCCGCCATCGGCACTTATCAGCAGGCCTGCTTGAGTGGCGGCGTAGATCTTGTCAACTGATTGGCCTGAGGCCGCAATGGCAACCATTTGGTTCGGCAATGGGCCCGCTTTTGCCCAAGTCTGGCCGTCGTCATGGCTGACCTGCATGCGGCCGTACCCTCCATAGATCGTGTGCGGGTCAGCGAGGCTAACGTCCATTTGGTGAAAATCCACTGGGCCACTCACACCATCAGAAATTTTGTTCCAGCTCGCTCCACCATCGACAGATTTTAAGAAGCCGGAATTGCCGCCTGTTTGTGGGTGGCCACTTGCGAAATAAACGAGCGGATCAGTTGGGCTAGCCGAAAAGCCCATGTAATCTTGCACCGCGGAAGCCTGCGTTGCGTTGCCATTTTTGTCGACAGCATAAAGACCGTGGTGCGTTGCCAGCAAAAGTATGTTGGTTCCGGATCGTGCAAAGGCAATGCCGTGGTAATGAGTTCTCTGGGCAAGTTCGCTGAGTGACTCTGCTAATGCGAAGCTGGGTGCGATTGATGCGCCAACCAGACAAGCGAGTACCAAACGTGAAATGAAATTCATTGAAAGTCTCCGATGAGATGGAATGTTTTCGTTCGAACGAAAGTTCGAACAGTTTAAAATTCGAATAACTCAGTCGAAAACTAAATAGGTGGCGACAGCGGTCTAGCCCTGAATTCATCAAGCCGATGCGCCGGAATGACAAAAAACGCAGTTTGCATTTCGGGTTTGATTTGGGCGTTTTGATCTTTCGCGATGAAGATCAAACAGGAAAAAAGCAGGCAGTTTCCGAGTTGAGCGGCATTTTTCTGACAGACTTTGCATGAGTTGGGCGCTTTCGCCAGCTCAGTCATTGCGACCATTTGGGAAGGTGGCACGGCCATATCAACACTACAAGTTGGTACGCTAACAGCGATAAGCAAGCTAATCGCAATTAATAAGGCAATCATTCTGCTAAAGAATTGGGATCGCATTGTGAATTTCTAGTTGATCGGAAACCTAAACTCAAGATTTGATCACAGCGAAATTGCGGTTGCGGCGAATTGGATATCTGGTTCCCAATTCGCCGCCGCTTGTTTTAATTCAACTTAATGCGTCATTGCTAGCGCATGGTCGTGATGGGGCTCGATCAAGCCGATCATTGCACCAGTTGCATCTGTCACCACGGCAAGTTTGCCAACTCCTGGAACATCCACTGGCGGGCGCATGATTTCGCCGCCTGCGGTGGAGGTGTTGGCCCCCGCCTTGTGGATGTCCTTCACCGACAAATACGTCATCCAATGTGAAGGAATGCCATCGTATTCGGGGGCGGTGAGTTCAAACACGCCGCCCACCGGCCGTCCATCTTTTCTGGCAATCCAGTAGGCTGCGCCATCGGGCAGGGGGGTTGGTTCAAACTCCCAACCTAAAGTTCGGCCATAAAAGGCGAGTGCCGCCTCCGGCTCCCATGTGTTAAGTTCGTGCCACCAGTGGCGTTGCGGCATGGTCATGGTTGGTGTTCCCTCTCGTGTTTACGATTTAGATGATCATGTCGCCGTCGCGATGAAGGTCGCCTGCATTCGTGGCGATGATGTGGCAAGAGTAGGGCTATGTTGCGAATGAATTCACGCCCAAAAATCTTGTGCTTAAAGCGCTGGCGCGCCGCTAACTATTTGTCGGTGCAACGATAAAGCGCGGGGCATGATTTGGGCATCATAACCTGCCGTCACATTGCCGCCTTGTCGTTGCACTGCAACGGCGCCCAGCACTGTGCCAAACTTGTGCAGGAAGGGCACTGCAGCAGCGTAGGCTATTCGTTGGTATTTAGCACTGGCAGTAAGCATTGCAGAACGTTTGGACATAAGCCAAAAGGCTTTCGTCTTTGTCACATAGGCCGCCCCTAGGTTCAGCAGCGGGCAAAGCGCGAAGGCCAAGAAGTTTAGGGAGGGCAATGCCGCCTTGATCGGCCGCCGCGGATAGACCCACCCAACCTCCTTTGGCCAATTCAAGAATGCTGGTCACCACAGACGAACCCGCATTTTCGAGCACAGGCAACAAGCGAATATCGGCAATGACGGACGCTTCAAGAGCGCGTTGAATGTCGACGAGGGGGGCTTTGTAAGTCTTAGGCTTTGGCTTTCGAGAGGCATGCGCCTACAACAAAAAGTTGGCCCAAGTTTTCGCAACTGGCAATGATACCATTTGGACAATCTTCCTTCCAGCCACGCTCAGATCACTAAGCCGGAAGGAACATATCGTTTAGTATTGGCTCAATAGCAATGATGATGAGTGTGAACAGCACCCAATGCCAAACCACTGGCACCGCCGATTGCAGCGCCGCCCAATGCATAAGCACCGCCCCAAGCCACAGCGCTGCCAACACCGCCAGTTACAGCTCCAAGCAGCAGGCCAAGCACGATGATGCCGCCAACTTCATTCTGATCAAGGCAAGCCCGTTGTTCTTCTTGCTGATGTCTGACTTTTGCGAGGGCGGGAGAGGTCGCGGCCATGATGCTGCTGGTAACCAAAGCGGCGGCTAGCGAAATGTTCAATATGGATTTCATTGTAAGACTCCTGTGTCTAGCGGTCTCATTGGAACCGCACCTGTGCCAATTTCCTTTTTGGTAAATTGGCACAGGGGGTTTAGCAGGAAATTTGCGGCTGTAACAGCGCCAGATTTGATCGCTGGAGGAGGGATTACAATGCTAGCCCATTTTATTTACTATGGCTACATGTTCAGAAGAGAATAATTCTGGAAAAAGTGTCACGTGAATCTGTATATCTCATGCAGCGCCCAGAAATTTGGTTTACGCTGGACTTTCGTGAACTGTGGGTGACTTAAGGGCTTATCCGTATAAATTGCAGCCAAGTTGAATTGGGTGCATTGCAGCAATGGGAATATGGCGGATGTGGATAACCCTGCCTGCAATTATCAAAACCCACGCAAGAATCCAGTTGACCTTTCGCGACTCATCACCTAGTAAGTGCCTACTTTCCAGACGCAGGCCGTTGTGGGTTCGCCTCACAAAACGCTGTTGGGAGAGTAAAAGATAAAAGTTTTCAAGGTCATGCCCCTCGAACCTGGCCGGTTCATTGGGCCTCTGGTTTTGGCGCTGGGCGGTTCCGGACTGGAACGCTTCAGTGCTTTTCCTCGTTTGTCCGGTCCAACGAATTTGAAGGTTTACTTGGCACATGCCGACAATTAACCAACTGATCCGCAAGCCCCGTCTTGCACCTGTATACCGGAACAAAGTTCCGGCCATGCAAGCTTGCCCACAAAAGCGTGGCGTTTGCACACGGGTTTACACCACTACGCCAAAGAAGCCGAACTCCGCTCTTCGTAAGGTTGCCAAGGTGCGTTTGACCAACGGCTTTGAAGTGGTGAGCTATATTCCAGGCGAAGGCCATAACTTGCAGGAGCACTCAGTCGTCATGATCCGTGGCGGTCGTGTGAAGGATTTGCCAGGCGTTCGTTATCACATCATCCGCGGCATCCTTGATACACAAGGCCTGCCTAAGCGCCGTCAGCGTCGTTCGAAATACGGCGCGAAGCGTCCGAAGTAAGAGGATCAGAAAATGTCACGTCGTCACGCCGCAGAAAAACGCGTTATCAATCCAGATCCTAAGTTTCATGATCTGATTGTTGGTAAGTTCATGAATAACCTTATGGAAGATGGCAAGAAATCCGTTGCCGAAAACATCGTTTACGGTGCTTTCGATCTGGTTCAGGCTAAATCCAAGCAAGACCCTATTCAACTGTTCCATGCTGCCTTACAGAATGTGGCTCCGGCCATTGAAGTGCGTTCACGCCGCGTTGGTGGTGCCACGTATCAAGTTCCAGTTGAAGTGCGCACTGAGCGTCGCCAAGCCCTTGCCATTCGTTGGATTATCATCGCTGCGCGTGGCCGCAATGAAAAAACGATGGTTGAGCGCCTGTCGGCTGAATTGCTGGACGCTGGCAACAACCGCGGCACCGCTGTGAAGAAGCGCGAAGACACCCACAAGATGGCCGAAGCCAACCGCGCTTTCAGCCACTATCGTTGGTAAGAGATTTAGAAGATTATGGCACGCACGCACGAACTGGCAAATTATCGTAACTTCGGCATCATGGCTCATATTGATGCTGGCAAGACGACAGCGACTGAGCGGATTCTTTATTACTCCGGCAAGACGCACAAAATCGGCGAAGTGCATGACGGCGCTGCCACCATGGATTTCATGGAGCAAGAACAAGAACGCGGCATCACGATCACATCTGCTGCCACCACCACGGTGTGGAATGGTATGCGCCTCAACATCATCGACACACCCGGCCACGTAGACTTCACCATTGAAGTTGAGCGTTCGCTCCGCGTGCTGGACGGTGCGGTTTGCGTTCTCGATTCAAACCAAGGCGTTGAGCCACAAACCGAAACCGTTTGGCGCCAAGGCGACAAATACATGGTCCCTCGCATTGTGTTCTGCAACAAAATGGACAAGACCGGTGCATCGTTTGAGCAATGCATCAAGGATATCAAGGAACGTTTGGGTGCACGGCCTGTTCCTATTCAGTTGCCAGTTGGCGTTGAGGCAGATTTCAAAGGCATCATCGATCTCGTTCGCATGAAGGCCGTGATTTGGGACAACGAAGAACTTGGTGCCACCTATCACGACGAAGAAATTCCAGCAGATATGTTGGATGCCGCCAAGCAAGCCCGCGCAGATATGATTGAAGCCTGCGCAGAGCTGGATGACAAGGCGATGGAAGATTATCTCAACGGTGTTGAGATGGACAATCCGACGATTAAGCGTCTTCTCCGTAAAGCTGTTTTAAACGCTTCGTTTTTCCCAGTTTTGTGTGGCTCGGCATTTAAGAACAAGGGTGTTCAGCCTTTGCTTGATGCGGTTTGCGATTATCTGCCTTCACCTTTAGATCGCCCTGCCATCAAGGGCATCGACGTGAAGACCGGCGGCGAAACCACGCGTCCATCATCAGACACTGAGCCTTTGGCGCTGTTGGCCTTTAAGTTGATGGATGACCAATACGGCATTCTCACTTTCTGCCGCATTTATTCTGGCGTGTTGGGCAAGGGCACATCGCTTTTGAATTCAACGCGCGACAAGACTGAGCGTGTGGGCCGCATGGTTCTGATGCATGCCAACAACCGCGAAGAAATTGCTGAAGCTCACGCGGGTGACATCGTTGCTCTGGTAGGCCTCAAGGATACCCGCACGGGCGACACATTGTGCGATCCGGCTAAGCCTGTGATCCTCGAAAAGATGGAATTCCCTGAGCCCGTGATCGAAATGAAGGTTGAACCAAAAACCAAGGTTGACCAAGAAAAGATGGCTGTGGCTCTCTATAAGTTAGCTGCTGAAGATCCATCCTTCCGCGTTTCAACAGATTCGGAATCTGGCGAAACCATCATTAAGGGCATGGGCGAACTTCATCTCGACATTAAGGTCGACATTTTGAAGCGCACTCACAAAGTGGAGGTTGTTGTTGGTGCGCCACAAGTGGCTTACCGCGAAGCTATCACGCGCAAGATCACCAAAGATTACACGCACAAGAAACAAACTGGCGGCACGGGCCAATATGCACGTGTTATTCTTGAAATCGAACCCGCTGAAAAAGGCGCTGGTAATTCGTTTGAAGCTAAGGTTGTTGGCGGCTCGGTTCCTAAGGAATACATCCCCGGCGTTGAAAAGGGTTTGAACTCAGTTCTCTCTTCTGGCCCGCTGATCGGCTTTCCGGTGGTGGATATGAAGGTAACGCTGGTTGACGGCGCTTACCATGACGTGGACTCTTCAGCCATCGCCTTTGAAATTGCTACACGTGCTGCCATGCGTGAAGCGTTTGAATCGGCCGGTGCTATTTTGCTTGAACCTATTATGAAGGTCGAAGTGACAGCGCCTGATGAATATCTGGGTGGTGTGATTGGCGACTTGAATTCGCGTCGTGGCCAAATCATGGGAACGACAACCCGTGGCAATGCGCAAATTGTGAATGCGATGGTGCCTTTGGCCAATATGTTTGGTTACATTAACAATCTGCGTTCGATGTCTCAGGGCCGCGCGTCCTACACGATGCAGTTTGATCACTATGAGCAAGTTCCTCGGAACGAAGCTGAAGAAATTAAAAAGAAATACTCGTAATTGGATTGATGGAGTTCAGCCATGGGAAAAGAAAAGTTCAACCGCGACAAGCCGCATTGCAACATTGGCACGATTGGCCATGTTGACCACGGCAAGACGTCATTG
>JAYVOQ010000133.1:0-14767 GCA_043757845.1 Hyphomicrobiales bacterium
CTGATCCAGTGTTCCTTAAGGTGGAATGTTCAGCAAGCGGTAAAAGCAAACGTGATCCATCCAACTAGCAGCTATTAAAACCTGTCATGGCGCGTGGGGTAACCCATCGCACTTTCATAGCGGCTCTAAACTCAGCCGCACTCGCGCTGGCAACCCCACGCGTTTCCCTACTTTCCACCCCTCCGTCGGAATTGATCTCCGGTGAACAAGGGTAGGGGGTGTGCCCTTGCACCTCTGCAATCCACAAGCTATAGCCCGCGCATTCCATTCAACATTTGAGGACACTATGGCCACCGAACGCACTTTCTCCATCATCAAGCCAGACGCAACCAAAAGCAATCACACGGGCGCCATCAATGCCGTGATCGAGGCGGCTGGGCTTCGCATCGTTGCTCAAAAGCGGGTGAAGTGGAAGCTGGCCGATGCCAAGAAATTTTACGGCGTTCATGCCAAGCGGCCATTCTTCAAAGATCTGGTGAAGTTCATGGTATCTGGCCCCATCGTTGTGCAAGTGCTGGAGGGCAACAATGCCATTGCCAAGTACCGCGAGATCATGGGTGCCACCAATCCGAAGGAAGCAGCGGCAGGCACTATCCGCGCTTTGTTCGCCAAGTCGATTGACGAGAATTCAGTGCACGGTTCGGATTCGCTTGAAAATGCCAAGAAGGAAATTAAGCAAAACTTCAAGGCCAAGGAAATCGTGGGCTGATGAACAAGATCACACGCACAATTTTATCGGTCGGCGCTTATGTGGCCTTCATCATTTTGGTGAACGAGCTTTTCGTTCCTGAACATTTGATTGAAGGTGTGACGCAGTGGACAACTGCCAGCTGGATGGGCACGCTCTATCTGGCCAATATCATTGTGGGCTTTGTGTTCGTGCTGCGTGATTATGCGCAGCGCGAAATTGGCCACAAAGTTTTGTTGGCTACAGCACTGGCCGGCATTCCCGTTTGGTATTTTGCTGGGCCAGAATTGGCGGCCGCCAGTTTGATTGCGTTTATTCTGTCTGAAATGACGGACTGGGCGGTGTATACTTTTACCAAGCGCCCGCTGCAAAGCCGCATTCTTCTATCAGCATTGTTTTCGGTTCCCGTTGATACGTTGGCCTTTCAACATCTCGCTGGTTATTTAACGCCTGCCGCTTTTGTAACGGAAGTTTTGTCTAAGGCCGTTGGTGTGGCTGCGGTGTGGTATCTGCTAAAGCTGCGCGTGGGCAATGTGGACGTGACGCAACACGCGTGAGCTTGGTGGAGCAAGATGAACAAAGGCAGGCTTGAGGCATTTTCAGATGGCGTGATCGCTGTGATCATCACCATCATGGTGTTAGAATTAAAAGCGCCGCATGGATCAGAGCCTAACGAACTGTTAGGCCTGCTTCCAACGTTCCTCACTTATATACTCAGTTTCATTTTTGTGGGCATCTATTGGGTGAACCATCACCATTTCTTCCAGATCATCCGCAAGGTTTCAGGTGGTTTGCTGTGGGCAAATTTGCATCTGCTGTTCTGGCTTTCCCTGATTCCTTTCACTACGGCGTGGATGGGCGAAAACCATTTCACCACTTGGCCTGTGGCCATTTACGGTGTCAATTTATTGGCTTGCGCGGTTGCTTATACAATCATGACTATTATTGCAGTCAATTTGCACGGCCCAGATTCTGCGATTGCTCGTGCCGTGGGCCGCGACAAGAAAGGCAAGCTTTCGCTTCTGGCTTATTTGATTTCCGTGCCTATTGCGTTCATCTCACCGATCGCTTCCTGTGCACTGTTCGTGATTGTTGCGATGATTTGGCTGGTGCCCGACCAGCGGATCGAGGCTGTTCTCGAATAAGCCATTATTAACAAATTGAGCGCACAGTTTCAGATGCCCCTTGTTGTAATTTTTGGAGCAGTAATGAAGGAACTTGAATGTGATCGAGTTTCGGATGCGCCCGAGAAGATGTGACTGAACCCTCTGGCGTTTCCGGATTTCGGAAATGGAGAGGTTATGCGTTATTTTAAAGAATTGATTTTTGGCATGGTTATTTGTGTTGGTGCATCGCCAGCAGTGGCGGAAACGTATTGCGCCAAACATGATGCTTTAGCTACGATCTTGGATTCAAAATTCGGTGAACAGCAAACAGGTGTTGGTCTTGCAGGTCATGAAGCCATGGTTGAGCTTTATGTTTCCAAGAAGGGAACATTCACGCTGGTATCAACGAATACCGATGGTGTGAGTTGCATTGTCGGTGCTGGAGATAACTGGGAAAAAGTTGAACCGAAAGAGCGACTCTCTGCCATGTGAGCGGTTGCGTTTGTTAGAGCCGCGCGGGATCTTCGGCCAGCGTATTGCTATGCTCATTGTGTGAAACGATGAGCGCACAGCAAACCAAAATGCCTACGCCGGCGAAAGTCCAACGATCCGGAAAATCATTGAAGAAATACCAACCTGCGGTGACGGCGTTGATCATTTCGGCATATCCAAAAGGGGCAAGCAAAGATGCTTCACAAAATTCGAAGGCTTTGATGATGACAAAATTCGCCGTAATGCCGATTACGGCCAAACCACACATCATCAGCCATTGTTGGCCTGTTGGCCATTGCCATTGCCACAGCACAATGACGCTTGAAATTATTGCCGCAAAAAAACTTGTATAAAATGTGTTGGCCAATGCGGAATTACCTCCAGCCAATTTGCGCGAAATGATGATGATGAAGGCTGCCGCAAAGCCTGACAGTAAAGCAAGGGCAGAGCCTGGGTTGAAAGCCACAAGGCCAGGGCGAATGATAATTATCACACCTAGGAAACCGACCATTACCGCCAGCCAACGCTGCCAGCCAACGCGCTCACCCAACAACAGTGGGGCCAAGGCGGTAACCAAAATAGGCTGCACAAAATAAATTGAAAGCGTTTCGGCAACGCCCAGAAATTTCATGGCAGAGAAGAAAAAGAAGGTGGTGAGAAGAATGAAAATTCCGCGCGTACCATTCAGCAATGATTGCTTGGGGCGCAGTGCTTGGCGGCCTTCCAAAAACCACAGCAGAGGCGCACACATCAATGCACCTAAAAAAACACGTGCCCATACGATTTCGATGACTGGCATACCTTGTTGACCGAGTTTCTTGGCCAAAACGTCAAGGAACGGAAAAATCAACATGCCAACGAGCATGAGGCCGATGCCGATCAGCGTCTTGGACTGCTTGTCATTCATGCTTTTAAGCGGGCATTCGTTGGATCAAAAGCGGGATCAGAGATGATGCGGGCCTTGCGCATCTCGGAGAAAATCAACACTTCAAATTCTGTGCCTTGGCCTGCAAGTGAAGGATCAACATAGGCGAAGGCCAGCGACTTGTTTACCGCGAAACCAAAGCCACCTGAGGTGGTCAGTCCAACGCGTTCTCCGTCATGATAAACAGGTTCATTGCCCATACAGTCAGAGTCCGTATTGTCCACTTCCATGTAGACGAGTTGCATGCGGGGGCCGCTCTGTTTTTTTACAAGGCTGGCCTGCTTGCCGATGAAGTCTTCCTTTTCCAAGCGGATGAAGCGCGACATTGAAGCTTCAAACATATCGATTTCTGCTGTGAGTTCGCTGCCCCAGCCGCGGTAAGCCTTCTCCATCCGCAGAGAGTTCATTGCATAGGTTCCAAAAAGCAAAATGTCATGGGGTCTACCAGCGGCCATAAGAGCATCAAAAACTTGAGGGGCGTGGCGCATTGGCAGATGAATTTCCCAACCCAGTTCGCCAACATAATTTACACGGAGCAGGCGGACATTCGAAACGTCTGACACTGTTGTAGTTTGCGCCGTAAGCCATGGTTGGTGAAGATCAGCTTTGGTGCATTGGCTGAGCACATCGCGTGCCCTTGGGCCAGCCAGAACCAAAACGGCATAGTCATCCGTCACATCAGTAACGGTAACATTTTCACTGGTGCGCAAACGCCAAGAGAGTTGATCGAAATCATACTCCTGTGCGGCTGCCGCCGAGAGCACATAGAAATGATCATCGGCCAACCTTGTGATGGTCATCTCGCTTTCAATGAAGCCGTTGTCGTTCAACATATGTGAAAGTGTGATACCGCCATTCTTAACTGGCATTTTGTTGGCGTTGATGCGGTTCAAAAAACCAAAAGAATCTGGCCCCCTAACTTCGAATTTCGTGAAAGTTGATAGATCCATCAGACCCACGCGCTCACGCACAGCTGTGGCTTCGGCTTTGATAAATTCAAAAGCGTTACTGCGCTTGAATGAAAAGGTCTCTGCTTCACCAAAATAGCGCGCCCGTTCCCAGCCGAAGATTTGCGCGAATTGTGCGCCCTGCTTGGCAAGGCGGTCATAGAGCGATGACTTACGAAGACCACGGCCTACTTGATGTTGCTCATTCGGTTTGTAGCAATAATACATGTGGTGATAATCGGCGACGGAAACTTCTGCCGTATAATCCTTTGTCGCCCATTTGCCGAAGCGGCGTGGATCAAATTCGCGCATGTTAATTTCAGCTTGGCCGTGCACCATCCACTGTGCCAGATATTTGCCTGCCCCGCCGCCTTGGCAAATGCCAATGGAGGCCCCACAATGCATCCAATAATTCTTAGGCCCATGCGCCGGGCCTGAAAGATAAACCCCATCTGGTGTGTGAGTGATGGCACCCGAGATGATGGCTTTCACGCCCACTTTACCAAACACGGGCAAGCGCTCGGTGGCTTTTTCCAACCACGGCATGATGCGGTCAAGCTCGTTTACTTCTAATTCGCTTTCATAATCCCAGCGCGGTTGGTTGCCGTTCCAACACACATGCGCCGTTGCGGTTTCATAGGGGCCGACCAGAATGCTGTTGGTTTCTTCACGCAAATAGGCGTGGGAATAGGGGTCGCGCACCACCGGTAATTCTTGCCTTAAATCAATGAGCTCTTGCAAAGGTTCGGTGATCACATATTGATGCAACATATTGGCAATGGGGGCGATGTGGCCTGTCCAACTAGCCACCACATCACAATAGGAACCAGCTGCATTTACAACATGTTCGCAATCAATGTTGCCATTCTCAGTGAACACGCGCCATTCACCGCTTGGCAAAAGTTTGATATCCATGACTCGGTTACGGCGATAGATTTCAGCGCCCAGCTGGCGGGCACCTGCGGCCATGGCATTGGTGATATCAGCAGGGGCAACGTGGCCATCCGTCACCGTGCGAAAGGCAGCCTTTACGCCAAATACGTCTAGATAGGGGTGATATTGCTTGATCTCTGACGGCCCGATAATTTCGGCTTCGTAGCCAGCAAGCTTCGAAATGCCATAGACATATTTCAACCAGTTTACTTCTTCGTCGGTGCAAGCCAAGCGGAGCCCGCCGCAGCCGTGCCAACTGACGGCTTGACCCGTTAGCTTTTCGAGTTGTGGGTAAAGCTGTGTGCCATAAACATGCACCTTTGTCATATTCAGTGAGCCGTTAAAATGCGGGCACTGTCCGGCCGCATGCCAAGTTGAGCCGGAGGTGAGTTCACCCTTTTCAATTAGGGCGATATCCGTCCAGCCTTCAAGCGCCAGATGATAAAGCAGCCCCACGCCCATCACACCGCCACCAACAATCACAACCTTCGCATGGGATTTCATTGATTCACTCCGAAGCCTTTAAGATCAACCAGCTGCGGGCCTGAAACAAGGCTCAAAGCAATCACCTGTGGGGAGCCAGATTGTCGTCTTATTTCAGGGTTTGATAAAGTATCAATGCGGTGGCGGTGGCCACGTTTAAGCTTTCTACGCCGTGCTTCATCGGAATTCTCACCTTCTGTTTGCAAGCGCTTGAAATAGAGTCAGAAAGCCCTCGTGCCTCTGAACCCATGACCAACAAAGTGGGAGCTTGATAATCGCGGCGGTAATCCTGCTTTGCATCCATGCGGGTTGCCACTGAATCGCCCGGCCAGGCTTTGGCAAAATCAACAAAAGAGGCGGTGGGCATCTTGGTGAGCGTTATGCCAAAGATGGAACCTGTGGTGGCGCGCACACATTCTGGCGCATAGGGGTCACAACAATCACCCACCAAAATGAGGCCGGCAACAGCTGCCGCATCAGCTGTGCGGATGATGGTGCCCAAATTGCCGGGATCTCGAATTTCTTCAAGTGCCAGCCAGTTGCCTTCTTTGGTGGGGTGGGGTTGCCAGCGCTGGCTGAATGCGGCCAACACATCATGAGGATTGTTTTGGGCTGAAAGTTCGGCCATCAATTTTTCGGTGACGATGAATGGTTTCATGGCGTCAAACAAGTGCAAGGGCTTGGTGGCAATCAAATAGTCTGGCATCCAGCCCAATTCTTCGGCACGTTCGAGCATAACAATGCCTTCAACCACGAAGAGGCCCACCTCGCGGCGCGCCTTTTTGTCATCAAGTGAGCGAATAAGTTTAATGGTGGGGTTTTGGGTGGATGAGATGGGCAGCATGGCGCGGTGCTAACTTGAATTTACCGCGTTAACAAGGCCCGCAAACGGTTTCAACCGTGATCAATTTCCGCTTGGGTGACAACATGTGCCCACGTAAAAGTGACAGATGCGCCGGGTGCGAGCTTGGACCAGATACCGTCACCCGCGGCAGCGTCGGGCAGGGAAGCCGCCGCTCCTAGCGGGCCTGGCGTTGTCAGTGTTTCACTGGTGATGCCTGTGGCACCTAACGGTACAAGCACTGCTGGTGTGCCATGGAGATCGTTTACCTGCACATTCAGCACTGTGACGTTGCCCGTGTTGGTGATCACATAAGTGTAGGTGACGGTTTGCCCTTTCACCACTGGCGAGGGCGCAGCGGCAAAGGACTTGCTAATAACCAGATTTGGTGTTGCGGTGCCGTTATTGGTGATCACGCAACTGATGGCATCACCCGCAAGTATGGTGAAGTTAATTGGAATGCTGGTGAGGCCGGAAAGATTTGAGCCCGTTGGATTGGCATTGGTGCAAGCCACGGTTTGGGCATAAGCAGTGATGAGCGAGGCGGAGCCCGCAGCCATAGCTTCCGTTAATGAATAAGCAGTGCTTGCGGTTGCCGTGAAACTCATCGCGGCTGAAGTTATGGCGGCGGCTGCACCTGTTGTGGTGACAGCAGCAGGGGCGCCCGTGCCCGTGGCTGTGAGGCGGAATTGATCTGCCGCCGCCAAGCGACCGGATGCGGCCAAGGCTTTTTGAAGACTGATTGTTGGCGCAATGCCAGCATTGGTGAAGGTGCAAGTGATCAGTGCGGCGGGCAAAACCTTAAGGGCGGGTATCGCAATCAGTTGGCCCGTGAGCGTGCCGAATGTTCCAACATTACCTGTTACTGCTGAGTTGGCATCTGTACAGCCAGCACCCGTGATGGTGAAGAAGGAATTAACTCCTTCTGAAATCTGTACCATCGAATTAAGAGTGCTGACTGCAATGGCCGTGGGGGCAGCAGGGGCCGGTGTGCCTGCTGTGGATGTGGTGATGGCGGCAGGAGCAGCTGCAAGGTTGGCCACAGAGAAATTAAAAGCACCCCCAGGCGCACCCGTGGTGATTTTCTGTATGGCCACGGTTGCAGGCTTGGCGGTGTTGGTGATGATGCAGTTGATTTGTGCTGCTGGCAGCACATTCACCGCCGGCACGGTCAATACATTGCCCACTAACCCACCGAAACTTGCGGGGTTGGTTGTGAAACTGGCATTGGCATCAGAGCAGGTGGCAGATGTGGCACTGAAACTGTTATTGCTGGCTTCCGTAATCTGCACTTGGGTATTTGTGGTTGTTACTTGAATTGCCGTTGGAGCAGCAGGAGTGGCTGTCGCTGCTGCACCAGTGGTGATGTTTGCTGGGTTTGCGGCCAGGTTGGTCGCGGTGAACGTAAATGGGCCCCCAAAGGAACCAGTCGTAATCTTCTGTAATGTCAGGGTTGCTGGTTTGGGCGCATTGGTAAAAGTGCAGACGATCTTTGCAAAGAGTTTCAAATTCGTGGCGGGAACAGTGATGACACTGCCAGCCAAAGTGCCAAAGCTTGCCGGGTTTCCGGTTGTGCCAGAATTGGTGTCTGTGCAAGCGCCAGTGGACAGGTTGAAGTTGGTGTTGGCCGCCTCAGTCAATGTTACAGGGTTGGCGCTGTTGGTCACCGTATTATTCACTGGCGTCACTGGGGCTGCCGTTCCCGCTGCTGTGGTGGTAACATTCGGCGGCGTGCCCGTTAAGTTGGTAGCTGTGAAAGTGAATGGCCCGCCCGCCAAGCCAGTGGTGATTTTCTGAATCGCAACAACCGGAATGGCGGGATTGACGGTGTTAGTTATGGTGCAGGTGATTTGCGCCTTCGCACGCACATTTGTGGCGGGGATGGTGAGAACAGTGCCTGACAATGTGCCAAAGGTGCCTGCCGGGTTGCCGGAGGCTGCCGCATTTCCATCCGTGCAACTGGCTGCCGTGAGGGTGAAATTAGTAACCACTGGTTCGGTGATGGTAACGGCCGTTCCTGTGGCCGTTGCTAAAATTGGCGTTGTGACTGCTTGATAAGCCGTGGCTGTGCTTGCGGTGGTAATTGAAGCTGGAGTTGACGCCAAGTTTGTCGATGTGAAAGTGAACGGCCCACCCGCTGAACCCAAAGTGATCTTTTGAACCGCGACCGTGGCTGCACTAGCCGTGTTGACGGCGTTGGTGAGAGTGCAATTGATTTGTGCAGCGGCCAGCACATTTGCGGCCGGGATGGTGATCACGTTGCCAGCTAGTGTTCCAAAACTAGCCGGATTGCCAGTAATGGCCGCGTTAGCATCGCTGCAGGTCAATGCTATTGCGGAAAAATTTGTGGCTGGCGTTTCTGTTATTGTTACAGCTGTGTTGAAGGCCGTAACGTTGATGGCTGTGGGCGAAGCGGGGGTGGCGGTGTTGGCAGCGGAGGTGGTGATGGAGGTCGGGGTTGAAGTCAAGTTAGTCGACGCAAAGGTAAACGGACCGCCAATGGCTGCTGTCGTTATTTTTTGTAAAGTTACCGTTGCCGTTTTGGGTGTGTTGGTAAATGTGCAAGTAATAGCGTCGCCATAGACGGTTGACCCGATGTTGAAACTTGTTACGGGTTGGTTGGAAGGCAATGTGGTCGGCGAGCCTGCGTTACCATTCGTACAATTCAGATTTGCTGTATATTGCGAAAGGTTGCTGATGCTGCCTGCGGCCATCAGCTCGCCGACAGTGATGCCCACACCTGAAGACATGGTTGCCACGGCGGCACCAAAGGGCCCATTGCCTGCGCCCGTTGAATTGACCGACGCCAAGATGCTGCCATTACTGGTGGCTATTGCTCGATAAGTAAATTGATCGGCATTATTGGCACGGCCAGCGGGCAACAGCTTATTCACCGCTACAGTGGAATACTGCACGGCAAACATAACGCCCTGCAAACCACCGGCGACAAGTTGAACATTGACTGTGGTCGGGCTGAGACTGCCCACGATGTAAGCACCCACTGTGCCAGCAACGCCTGTTTCGCCAAAAGTTGCTGTGCCAACACCAGCTGCAGTGGGGTAGGTCGATCCTGTTGTTGGGGGCACTTGGTCAACCAAAGTCCAAGTGCCACCGTTGGTGGTGAAGGTAAGTGATTCACCGCCATTTGTGGATTCCGCGTCAGCTACTACCAGTTTGAATTGACCGGTTGAAACTACCCCGTTTGGAGGTGTGACTTTGATATTCGAGAGTGTTAGGTTAACCGTGCCTGCTATTGCGGAATAGAGAATGGGAAAATTTGGTATGCCCAAAAATGCCGAGTTACCAGTTGCAGCCCCGCTCCAAGCTGGGGATGCTTTGGCGACGACAGAACTGCCATTCGGCGAGTTGCCAGAAAGTGTGAATGAAAAGATGGAACCATCTGAAAGCGTGATGGAAAAGTTTTGGCCCCCGCCGAATACTGTGGCGTTGTTATAGGTGCTCATGTCCATCCAGCAGAAGGTTTGCCAGTCAGGATTGGCGTTGCCGGGTGAAGTGGCGGGCCCACAAGTTGCGGCATGGGCCGTAGAAAAAATTCCAATACCAATCATCACCAACACAAAAAGCGCTAGCCGCAACACAGAACGGATCGATAATCTCAAAAGAATTGCACTCACCACAACTTAAATATCGTGATGCGATACTTAGGTTGTTTATGGTTAGTGCTGCGTTAATTTGCCTAAATAAACAGAATTTAAGTTTTGAAGTCTTGCCACCAATAGGCATTACTCCAAGCCTTTTTTCCGGCATGGTCGATCACGGTGACACGAAACCATGGGCTTGGCTTTTTTAACAACCAGCCTGTTTCGAGCCGCGTTAGGTCTAGGGTGGCCGCTGTTATCGACTTTCCGGTTTTCACACAGGTTCGCGAATTACCGCAGACGACAGTGATGGTATCCACGGGTGAACAGGTGATGGTGATATCTTTGCCCGAAAGATCAATACCGTGGATTTCAGGCCCTTGGCTTGCATAGAAATGTCCGGCTTTCAGGGACTCTAAAATCGCTTCTGGATTAAGACTTTGTGCCTTCACGTTCATCCATCCTCCGAAGTGGTCGGGCGTCTTGAAATGCGCATCATCCGTGGCGATGGCGGTTAATTTTGCACCCTCGTTCAGCAGTTGGTCATGCAAATACCAGCAGTCACCCAAATCATTTTCAATGGCGCAACCATGATTGTAAATTTCAACGGCATGGGCGGACGTGAGCAGGGCTCTGCCATCTTCAATGGTAGTGCGCGACCATGCAGGATGGGCGATGGCGATAAAGGCTCCAGCGGCACGGGCGCGGGCGGCAAGCTGGGGGCCCGTTTCGCCGTCATGCGGCGGTTTAAAATCGAAAGGCAGGCCAGCGGCTACAATGTGCCAAAGCTCGCCCGCACTGGTTTCCGGTGCATGCAATTCTGCACCGATGAGCGTGGTAAAGCTGTTGCCGCGAAAGTCACGCGTGTCATTAATAGGAAAGTTGAAGTGGTCGACAAAATGTTCAGACAGCATCAAGAAATCATAGCCCGCATTTTTATAGGCATTGATCACTTCGCTGGTGGGCAATGCGCCATCAGATTGGTTGGAATGCGTGTGAAGATTGCCGCACCAAAAGCGACCGGGTTGATGGAATGGTGCTAAAAGTACCAATTACACGCTCATCTGCATACCAAGTTCAACCACGCGGTCTGGCGGGATGCGGAAGAAGTCTATGGCGCGGGCCGATTGGTTGGCGAGCATGATGAAAATACGTTGTTGCCAGATCGGCATATTGGACCGCGAGGAAAGCCGGATCAGGCGGCGGCCCAAGAAATATGAAGCTTGAAGGGGATCGATTTCTAGCCCGTGTTCGGCGCAAGCCCGCAGTGCAGCTTGCACATCTGGCTGCTCCATATAGCCAAATTTGGCTTCCACAATCCAAGCCCCCATGGGGCCTTGATGGAGCGACACACGATCTTCAAGCCAGCGCGGCAGTTCGACGGTTTTGATGGCAAGAAACACTAAACGATCATGAAGCACGCGGTTGTGCTTGAGATTGTGCATCAAAGCAGAGGGCGCATATTTATTATCGGTTTGCAAGAACACTGCAGCACCTGCCACGCGTGAAGGTTGGCGACGTTCAAGACTTTCGAGAAGGCCTGAAAGTTCAGTTGATTCGCGCTGCAACTTTGCAGAAAGCAGGCCAAGGCCGCGACGCCAAATTAGCATGAGGCTGACAACTGTTAAACCAATCAACAAAGGTACATAGCCGCCATTCGCAATTTTCAATGCATTAGCGGACAAGAACATGATTTCTACTAGGCCAATCACCGCTAAGGGCACAACGAAAAGCCACCGCCGTGCATAATCTGCTTTCCAAAAATAGATTACACCAAGTAGCGTATTGACCAACATTGCTGCATTAACCGCAATGCCATAAGCTGAAGCCAAACTATCAGAACTTTTAAACACCATTACCAACACCACAACGCCAAACAGCACCATCCAATTTATTTGGCTCACATAGATTTGACCGCTTTCGGTTTCCGAGGTGTGGACAACGTTCATGCGTGGAATCAACCCCAAGGCAATGGCTTGTTGGCCAATAGAATAAGCTCCTGTGATCACGGCTTGGCTGGCGATAACAGTCACCATCGTGGACAATAAGACGATAGGCACAAGGCTCCATCCCGGCGCCATCAGGAAGAATGGATTACTGATTGCTTCAGGATGAGCAATGATAAAGGCCCCTTGGCCCAAGTAATTCAAAACCAGCCCCGGAAATACCACGAGGGTCCAAGCCAGGCGAATGGGCGTTTTTCCAAAATGGCCCATGTCGGCATAAAGCGCTTCACCACCAGTTACAGCAAGAAAAACGCCACCAACCACAAGAAGTGCAAGCCCCGGTTGATTGAGCAACATACGAACACCGTAAAGCGGATTCAGGGCGTTGAAGATCGTGAGATTATCGCCGATATGGATGAGGCCCATAACCCCAAGAATAATAAACCAGACAAAAGTTATGGGCGCAAAAAATTTGGCTATGCCACCTGTTCCCTTATATTGGAACATGAAAAGGACAATCAAAATAACAAGCGTTAGAGGCACGACATAGGGCGTAAATATATCTGCATTGATAACTTCCAAGCCTTCAACGGCTGACAGGACTGAGATGGCGGGGGTAATCATGGCATCGCCAAAAAAGAATGCCGCACCGATTATGCCGAGGCCGAGAATTATTCCGCCCTTTTTGCCCAGCAAGGTCTCCACAAGCACAACCTCGGAAAGAATGCCACCTTCACCGTGATTGTCTGCACGCATGATAATCAGTACGTATTTTATCGTCACAATCAGGATGAGGGCCCAGATTAGCAATGATACGACGCCATAGATTGCGATTGATATATCGCCACCGCTCAACACGACAGGCTTTAAGGCTTCTCGCATTGTATAAATAGGACTGGTGCCGATATCTCCAAATACCACGCCGATTGAAGCAAAGGCGAGTTTGAGATTGGTTTTAGACAACGGTGCCGCTGAATGCGCGCTCATGTGGGCCAACTGGCTGGAAAGCCTTGCAAGCGGTTCATCCCGTCAGGGCGCTGCAACTACGGCGCGGCATAAAGCAGGCAGACCCTCAAGAGTCAAGGGTGGGCGTGGCTTCGGCTTTGGCGCGTTGGGGTCAGGCTTATGCGGCTTCCACGGGGCCTCCGAATACCAATAGGCCAGCTCTTTTCCACAGCCTGTGCCATCATCAGGGTGGGGCTCCCATTGATCCTTGCATGTGCCCATGCCCTCAGGGCATTTCAGCCTCACATGAAAATGGAAGGTGTGGCCAAAAAGCGGGCGTACTTTGGCAAGCCAAGCCCCTTTGCCTCCGGCCCAGCGACAGAGCTCTTTCTTAATAGGCGGATGCACAAAAATACGCGCCACTTGCGGATCTTGCGCCACCGTCTGAATCAGCTTGTCACGGCTTTCGCTCCACGTTTCATTGTTCAATGTCGCATGATCTTTGACCATTTCGAGAGGCGCATAGGTTTCGCGTTCTGCCGCGGAAAGCACATGATCGGGCATAGGCGTGAACCAAACATCGGCATCCAGTCCAATTTGATGGCTGGCATGGCCGCTGAGCATTGGCCCGCCGCGCGGTTGGGCCATGTCACCCACAAGGAAGCCGTTCCAACCGGCCTTGGCTTTTGCCGCTGCGGAGATTCGCTCAAGGAAACTGACGATCTGTGGCGTGCCCCAGTTACGATCGCGCGAAAGGCGCATCACTTGCCAAGTATCACCTGTTATTGGCAGTTGTTGGGCCCCTGCAAGGCAGCCCAAGGCGTAAGTTCCAATGGCTTCTGGTTTTATATGGGCCGGCGTTTTTTGGGTGCCAAACAATCGCTTTGCCGAAACGTGGAATATGTTTTCGCCGGGTGTGAGCTTGGTTGCAATGAATGAACCCAGAGGCGAGTCCTCATGGGCCGGATCGGGGTCAGTCAATGCCGGCATCGACATTAAAACCAACACCAAAGCAGCGAGCAAACTATTTCTTACGGAAAGCATCAAGTGACACAACATTGGGTTTTTCGGCAACTGCTTCATCGTCCTTCGGCACATCATCCTTCACGGACTTGCTTGTTGATTTAGGCTTTGTCTCTAACTTTGATTTAGGTTCCACTTTGGGTTCTGCACTTAAGACATCTTCTGTTGATGCGACTTCGAACTGCAATCCAAATTGAACCGCAGGATCGAGGAAGCCTTTGACCGACGCAAAGGGGATCACCAGTTTTTCTGGAATGTTATCGAATGACAATTCAATCTGGAAGCGATCTTCAAAAACTTGCAAATTGAAGAATTGGTGTTGAATCACGACCGTCATTTCGCGTGGATATTTTTGGGATAGGCGTTCGCCGATCGACACGCCGGGAAAACGCGTGTTAAATTGGATGAAGAAATGATGCTCGCCCGGCAAGCCAGATTTTTCGACTTTGCGTAGCGCCTCGCGCACCACGCCTTTCAAGGCACTTTGGGCAAGCTGGTCATAGCGCATCAGGTCTTCAGGCATTTTATGATCTCTGTCCGGTAAATCACGATTCGAACGGCATACTACAGGTGAGCCAACTTAGCAGCACCTAAGTGGATTTGACCTTTTTTGGCTTGCGGTGCGGCTTGACGGTTGGTTTGGCTGCATCTTCTGCGGCCAGTTTGGCATCAGCGGCATTCACGATTGCATTGATATAAATCTGAAACTCATGGCTGGAGCGGTTTTTGATGAGCGGCCAGATTTTCTTGGCGCCCGGCTGTGAAAAAAGGATGTGAATATCGGCGCTAATCCCCACCCAGTCGCTTTTTTTAAGGGTGGCAATTTTTTGTTTAAAAAA
>JAYVOQ010000134.1:0-3912 GCA_043757845.1 Hyphomicrobiales bacterium
GGCCGTGCTGAAAAGCCGGCAGGAACAACAAAGGCGGCAGGTGTGATCTGCGGCAGGGCATTGTCTTTGATCAGCTGCGTAAATTTCGCGGCCAATTCAATGCGACCTCCGAGCAGAGGTGCAGCCTCATTTAACCTGGTGACCACATCACTGATAAGCATCAAGGCCTCCGCTTATATAGCGTTCGGCAATGGCCAAGATTTCAATTTCGTCTTCGCTGTCAATGCCGAGGAACGGCCTTGCCGGAATTGTGACAGACATTTTGCGTGCCCAGCTTGGTCTGTTGCCGCCTTTGGTTTTATAAGACCAGCTCAGACCCTTTGAGGTTTTGGCATGGATGGTGCCGCCAAATTGGTGGATGGCCGCATATTCAACATTGGTGCCCACTTCAACACCAGCATCGGATGCATTATGCGTGATGCTTTGATAAAGTCTGGCTGAGTCAATCAGTGTTTTGCCGCCATTCATCAAAGCCCGCAGTGAGGCTGGCCATTTTGAACCACCAGGAGCTGTGCCAGCATCAAAACGCTGCTGAGTTCTGGCAACCATGTAGCCGCCTATCTCATCAAACATCGGCTGTGCATGTTCAAGACGCGCGGCAATAGCAAAAAGCCCTGCAATGGTTTGTTCAACGCCGGCAAGGCGCACAGTGAAGATATCCGCCATCAGACAAAGCCTCTGATAGGGCCATTGGTGATCGGCCGCGCGGGAGAATTGGTTTGGGCCTGCCCCAGATTGGCTTTGCCTTGTGGTTCAGTGCCCGCCACGTCAAGTTTGAAAGTGCCCGCTTGAATATCGTGTAAAGCCTTCAAAGCATCCTGATAATCCAGCCGCACTTTCTCGGTCGAAAGCTGGCCATGCAAAAAATAAATGGCAACGTCTGTGGCAATTGGAATAAGCGATGCTGGCACAATGGAAAACGGCAATTGGTAACGATCAGAAAGATAGCCATCAATCAGTGCACAGGCATCAGTAATGGCGCGGGTTACAACGACAGCATCAATCAGACCTGATCTGGGCATGGCACGATCAGTCAGATCAAGCAGAAGCTTTGTGCCTTTGCGGTCGACCAATTGGCTCTGGGTAACATAGGCAGGCATTGCGCAATCCAGTTTGAGGACGAGATGACACCTTGGCGATTTTATCCGCTGTAGGTGTCATCTCTCTTTCGTGCCTTTCGGCTGGTATTCAAAAAAAGCTCCGGCGCAGACGGAGCCTTTGGTTGTTCAAGCTGCGGGCTTGGCGTCCGCTGTCTTAGGAGGCATCACCAACTGCAAGACAGGATCAGCTTCGATCTGTTTCAATTGATCATCTGTAAGTTCAACCTCGCGCGGTTCGGGCGTAAACTGCATACCAGCGCCCCAGCGACCCTCGGGCTGCTTGGCAACCACCCAAACCTTGTTGAGTTTAACTTCAGGAGCTTGTTCTTTTGCCATGATGGACCTTCAAATTTAGAGTTCAAGAAAAAGAGTTCGCGGTGGCTTAAGCCAACCACGGCACATTGAGCAGTTCAGCTGACCCCGCCCATGGGTTGGTGGCACCAGCCGCACCTGTTGCACTCACCACAATGTCTTTGCCCGCTTTTTCATTCATCGGGTTGACTACCAAAAGGTTAGGGATGATCCCAAGTGGCTGACCACCATCACCTAAATAAGATGACATGGTGCGCCGCGCAATTTCGTAATTGGCAGCGGTGAGAGGTTGCCTTGAACCCCAACACAACAAGGGCAAGCCGTAACCAGCATTACAGAACATATCAACGCCGTAACGGAATTCATTCAGATCAAAGACATTGTCATCCGTCAATTTGTCACGCGCCACAAAATTGGCGGCAATCGCTTCCTGATAGATAAAGGGCTTCATCAATTGGGTTGTATCAATCAGGAACCATGGCTCACCTGAACCACCATCCGTGTTGGCATAAACACCCATTGTCTTGTCGGCCTTCTGGATGGGATGGTTGGCATCAAAGAAGTTCTGCCCATCAAAGCACTTGGTTGTGAAGCCAGCTTTCAGCAAAGCCCAAACCAGACGATCAGGATGTTGAGCGGCCGCACGGCCCATATTTTTAAAGCGTTGGTTGTAACTGACCACCTTATCAAACATCACATTATAACGTGAGACACCGATGGTATGCTCATAGGGCTCATTTACAATAACCGCACCATTTTCGGAAAGTGCATTGACCATGCGGGGTCCAACCCATTTTCGCATTTGGGCGTCGTCTTTCAACCAGCCATAGGTCTCTTTAAGGTCGTTGGACTGAATTTTCATAGCCACGCGCTCATACTGCGACTTGGCAATCATCCCATTATAAGCATCCTGATAAAGTGTGCTGACTCCGGTGCGAAGAGCATCAAGAACAGCAATGGTAATTTGAGCGGGCATAGTTGAGTTCCTTTGTTAGGCTGTAAAAAATTTACATGTTTGATTAGAATTGCGGACCCATTTGCACATAGACACCTGAGGCATCGACAAAGACAACCTTACCAGCACGGCTGCGCGTTGCACCACCATTGGTCTTAGCCACCGTCTGGTCGTCCACAATGAAACAATCAGTTCCAATTTCGGTGTTGGCTATCAAATCGCCGGCAGCTGAGTTGGCCCAGACAAAAACACCAATCGCTACTTCAACAGTTTTGGCACCAGCCGCACCTGCCGTGTTGTCAACTGTACGTTCGGCCCTGCCAAATTGTTTCAGTGTTGTTGCAACTGCGCCCTTGGTGGCATTGCCTGCTGCATCTAAGGCAACGAGTGCGCCCGCATAAATAAGCGCCGCTGCGGCAACTTGAAGCGTGTAAATATCACCGAGAGTTCGGGTTGTGTTGCGACCTGCGACGAGTGAGACCATGATTTTAGTTCCTTGATGAGAGTTTTAAATTGGGGTGTTAGGCGGCGGCGCGTCTGGCTGCTTCTGCCTCTTTGGTTTTTTTCATGGCCTCAGGGTCGATACCCATAAGTTTTGCCATAGACTGTTCCTCGGCTGTCAGCGCCATCTTGCCATCCGCTGGCGGTTCGGGTGCCAGCATCACGCCATTTAAAATCGGCATGGCGGCAAATTCCTTTTCAATGCGAGCCGGATCAGCCTGGTGCATCTCGATATAATGATCGCGCAATTTGGAGACGCCCACACGGCCTTTTTTGATTTCACCATCAACAAAAGCTGTGGCCTTATCTTTGGCAACCGAGCCTGTGACGGAATTGAGCTTCACCGTCAGCTCGGCCATTTCCGCACGCAACGCAGTGGCCACCTTGTTGTCATCGCTTCGTGCCGCAAGAGCTGTGGTTACCGATTGCAATACAGCTTCATGGGTTGCTGCATCAGACGCACCGACAGCTTTGGCCACAGATTGCAAAAATTCTTTGAATTCGATCTTGCGCATGCAAAGCGCCTTAATAGATTGCAGCACCACATCTTCACTTGTGCCCTCAGCTAGACCTAAAGCGGCCAAAAGGTCTTTCATAAATTTATCCATGTCGAGATAGTCCTCTTCGATTGAATTTAAAATTGGAACCAAGCCTTTGAGGTTGGGATAATTGGTGAGTGAAGCACCTCTGATGCCTGTCACCTTACGGGTTTTTTTATCCACCATCAGTTCAGGAGAAATGCCGCGATATGATTTATTGGCCAGCAAAGCCTTGCCAGTATCATTCCATTCCACCTTGCCCCACACACCGTCAGGCTTGATGGAGAGTTCGGTGATCCAGCCTTGGGCTGGCGAATCTTGGCCTTGTGTGCCCAGCTTGGCATTGGCATGATTGATATCAACCGGAATGCGACTTTCTTGTGCATCCCCAAAAAACGAGCACATTTTAAGGTCTGTGCCGTCCCATATGAAATCGTTCTTGCCATCATGGGTCTGAATTGGCCCTGATGGAAGCAAGTGGATCATATCAGGCACCGCACCATCC